>JABLXA010000021.1 GCA_013178415.1 Bacillota bacterium
TGCCATATAGAGTGGGATCTTTCAGGATATATGCTATGTATTGCCTGAAGAAGGTAGTGTAATATTCTAGAAGAAACTTATGGAGCGTGGTCTCCTCCCTTTTCATCTTGAAATAGAAGGGGGCCACGTCATAGCTCTTGAAGAAGACTGTATTAACCAGCCTGTCGAGCACGGCAGTCTTACCCATTCGGCGAGGGGAAATGAGGGCGAGACTGGTGGAGATCTTGCGCTTGATGTTGCGATACCATTGCTCAAGCTCCCTCAGTATCTCAACCCGGTCGGTGAATTCTTCCTCAGAAACCAATTCTTCAACTGGCAATACCCGAGGCGAGATCATGAACAACCCCTCCATTTCCTGCTCCTTGGGCCGATATCCTGCATACATCACAGAGAGCCGACACCCCGCATACATTACAAATCAATTATTGACCTCGATCCATATTGATTATAACATGCAAGGTTCAACCAGGTAAGCTCATCTATTCAGACTGCCGCAGGGAAACAACCTTACTGCCTCGCGCACACACATAGTAGTGGTCGCAAGCCGGAAGGCGCCATCTATGGTCTTGCCGTCCGGCGCGCAAGTATGTAAGATAATTAAAGGGGGCATAAGGCATGATTCTTGTTGGCACATCGGGATTCAGCTACAGGGACTGGGTAGGCGAGTTCTATCCTGAGGGCACGAAACCGGGAGATATGCTCTACTATTATGCACGACATTTCCCAGTTGTGGAACTTGACTTTAGTTACTATGCCATGCCCTCTGCTCGAACCATGTCCTCTCTTGACAGAAAGACGCCCGAGGGATTCCTCTTCTGCATAAAGGCCCATAAAAGCATGACACATGAGATCAACCAGGAGAAACCGCAGGATGCTTTCCTTCAGTTCCTGGATGGAATAGCGCCGATCATTCAGGCAAATAAGCTCGGATGCATACTTCTTCAGTTTCCCTGGGGATTTAAGAATACCCCCGAAAATATCGATTATGTTCGTAGGCTCCCCGATTTTCTTCCTAACCTCCCTCTGATCGTAGAATTCAGGAACATAAGCTGGTTCAGGGGCAACATATTCACCATCCTGCGATCGGAGGGCCTTGGATTTTGCATAGTTGATGAGCCCAGACTTAAGGGGCTTGTGCCGCCCATAGTTAAGGTGACCTCGCGCATATCTTATGTGAGATTCCACGGGAGAAACGCGGAGAAATGGTGGAAGCATACCGAAGCCTGGGAAAGATACAATTATCTTTATTCTGAGGAAGAACTCAAAGAATGGGTCCCCCGCATAAAGCATCTGGATAGCCTCACCGAGATCACATTTGTCTTCTTCAACAACTGTCATGCGGGGCATGCGGTAAGAAATGCGCTCATGCTGCAAGCCCTGGGCCTGTGAAGGCCCCTCTGAATGAGTGAGGGCCGGGGCCTAAAGACGGATGAAGATCCGCTTCCGGTACATCCAGTAAAGAATGAGCCATTCCATGAAGAGCTGGACACCAGCTTCAAATAGTTCCTGCCCTCTTCCGAAGAGGGGCGCGATATGTGTGCCGACGAGGAATTTGGCGATAGAGCCAAATGGAATGATATCAACCGCCAGATATATCGCTATGGAATTCAGCCCTATCACCACAAAGGGGAAGGCCCATCTTCTATGTCCCCGGACATCTATGATCCAATAAAACACAGCCAGCAGCATAGCGCTTATCCCGCCGGTAAGCAGGGCAAAGGAGCTTGTCCATAGGCTCTTATTAATTGGAAATATCAATCCGGCCAGAAGCCCAAGTACTGTTACAATCGCTCCTGAAAGGAATAGGGCGCCAGCTTTCCTCTCACCTGCCAGCGTATGGCCTCCGGGCGCATATTCTGCACTCAACCAATGCCCGGCCAGAACACCTAACAAGCATGTGGCAATAGCCGGCAAAGTACTCAATATGCCCTCAGGATCCCAGGTGCCATAATAAAGATGCCCCGGCAGCAAGTGAGAATCCACATAGGCAGCCAGATTATACCCAGGCGCCAGCACCCCGACTTCCATCCCCGGCACTGGGATAAAACGCATGATAAGCCAGTAACCAAACAGGAGTCCCGCGGCAACGGCGGCCTGGACCCTTACATGGGTCTTAAGCGCCAGAATTGAAGCAAAAAAATATGCTAGCGCTATCCGTTGGAGCACGCCCATCACGCGCAATGGTCCTATGGCTGGCAACCGACCAAAATCGATATTGTAAAAGATTCCTAATAGAAAAAGGATCAAGGCGCGCGTGGCGACATGTCGCAGAATAGCAATATGGTCATCCCCGCGCTCGAGACGTCTCCGGAGTGAGAATACTAGTGATACCCCCACTATGAAGATGAATAACGGAAAGATCAGATCATAAAAAGTAAAGCCATCCCATTCTGAATGCGTCAATTGATTGATCAGAAATCCAGTACCTGGAAGCCCAAGGCCCATCAGACCATCCACAATTCCCCGCGCTCCAATGATCCAAAACATATCAAAACCACGAAGAGCGTCAAGGGACATAAGGCGACCCTTTGGTGATGACAATAACGACCCCCCAGAGTTCGGTGCCATGAATATCAGAACAGATAAAGTGGTCATATCTGAAGCCATTACCATTATAACAATAGATCGCCTTCAGGGTCACCTGACAATATAAGGAATAGGAGACCGAAGGCATAATGCAATAGGGGTAGAGACACGGGTGGCTAGAAATATGGCGATGGGGCGCCTCTTTTGGCGCCCCGTCCGGTCTTCGCAGATTCGGTTCTCGCCCGCTCGAGCTTTACACGCTCAATCCACATTATGCAGGTATACGTCCCAGCCAAGGTAATTCCCCATAGCCTCGTAAAGAACGCTAGATGTCTCGGAAAGGTTTACTGCCACATGATGTTCAAACCCATTATTGCATATATAGCTAAGTAGATCTTGAAGGTTTGGAATCTCGATGACGCCATAGCCGCCAAACGTATCTAAAGGATCGTCTGTAAACCTTCCCTCACCAATATAAGCTGAAATGACCCCATTTATATCGTCAGTCGACACACGGGCAAAAGTGCACGGTCCTGGCTTGATCCTGCCAAAGACAGCGCCATATGCATTATCCTTGCCTACATCACCAGCGATTATCTTCTGGTAGTCGACATATGCCCCCATCAATACATCCTTGGGAAGATTGCTGCAATGGAAGACAACAGCCTTATCAGGATCATCACCATAGTTATTGTTCCAGTCCACCAGAGCGCTCGGACGTCCCGACGCTTGTTGCAGCGCATACATGCCTATGAGACCTGGTATATCGACCTCACACGCGCTTGGCGCTAAAACATTGGTCATCATGCTCATAACTGCGCAGGGAACAATTCCGAAAAACTGTTCCATTGAAGTCCAACATTGTATGGTAGTGGCTGCAAGATCGTTGGACTTCATCCAATCCTCGACTACGACCGCGAACTTCGCCATCTTGATTAGCGCCCCTTCTGGCACCCTGCTGGCGTCCGCATAGGCGCGAATTGCGTCCACCTTTTCTTTCACGGCAGGATCACCATCTCCAAGACGCCACGCACGACCAAATATCTCAGAAAGATCGATGGGCTCGACTGTAATCCCTGCCGCTTCAAGAAGCTTTTCGCTGTACCTCACAGTATTGAAAGCGGCGGGCCTGGTGCCAATCGCGCCGATCCTGAGGTGTTTCAGGCCTTTCACAGTCCGGCAGACTGCAGCGAACCATTTCAGATCTTCCCTGAATTCTTTCGAAGATGGAGCCATAGTGTGCACTCTGGTGAGAGAGAAAGGAATGCCATATTGATTCAAATTGTTGCACACGGACAATTTACCGCAAAAACTATCCCTCCGGTTCTCAACCGTCATTTTCCCTATCTCGTCTGGAAACGCATGGACAAGCACGGGAACATCAAGACCTGAGAACCTTATGGTGTTGGCTACTGCGCGCTCGTCTCCGAAATTGGGAAGCGTAACCAGGATTCCATCGATCTCTTCCTTGTGGGCCTTAAAGAGATCAGCGCACTTTTTCGCATCACTGAGACTCTCCACGCTGCCAAATTTCGTGTCCTGAGGAGTGAGGGCAATGGCCTTGATCCCTTCCTCAGCCAAGACATCCAAAATCTCCTTCCGGCCCGAATCGCACAAATGGCCGGGGAAAAACCCGCGATTGCCAACGATAACGCCTAGAGTGATTTCCTTCATCATGCGAACCTCCTTCTTTTATGGCTTGAACCCTCTACCTTGGTGCATGGGTAATCTGTTACCCAAAACCCACTCCCCGCCTGGTGGTCGCCAATGTACCGGGTGGGCGTGGCAAAGCCATCTGGGCAGAAGACCTGCACAACGGTCAGACATCTGAGAATTCAAGAGTCTGTGAGCGCCGTCCGATTCAATGCTTAGCCTCCTTCAAAACTATATATCTTTGTTGGATCATGCGCCGAAAGCTGGCGCTGGCGGCGGACCAGTCGAGCACATCCACCTTAAATGGCAGATCAGATTCGGAAAAGGCATCCCGGATTTCTCCCAATAGCTCAAAATTCAAAGGTTCAGCTGTGATTATCGCCAAATCGAGGTCGGAAAACTCCCGCGCGGCCCCCGTCACTCGAGAGCCAAAGGCCCAGACTTCGCATTCCGGCACATATTTTTCCAAAATCTCCTGCACAATACGATAATGCTCAGGGCGGAGGTCAAGCATCCTTAATGCCCTCCTCCAGATGTTTCAGCAGCGATGTCACGTCATCCAAAAAGAGCAATGCTTTCTCGTAGACGGCCCGGGCTACCTCAACATTATAGACATGCGATGTCTCATTACGCGCTTCAAGGTATCCAAACCACTTTATGGGATCTGTGATCAGTCCGATCCGCGCTGCTTCCCGAAAAAGATCACGTTTCGTCCTGAACTCGCTTTCGGGAATCCCGGCCTTCCGCAAATAGCGCTGCATTAGCTTCCAGGATAAATCCATAGTATATTCGAAACGCTGAATTACCGCATCGCGTAGCTCCTCATCGGCGGGCGCAGCGATAGACCTATCAACTCCACGCTTGAGGGAAGCTATTGCCAGGGCCAATGGAGAAAGGTCAATGCTCGGCACGCGACACCAACTCCTCAATATATGATAATCAGATATCTATTTCTCACAGAGGCGGGAGAATCCCCCCGCCTCTTGCACGCTTCTACCTGGCCCTCTTCAGCCGCAATGTGCGGATCTCCCAGGCTCTAATAAGAAAACACAGTTTTCCATCCTCGCCGATCCTCAGCGGAGGTGAAGTTATTTCCCGTTCCATAAGATCTGTCTCACAAAGCCTGGTTATCTCAACCGGCAGGTTCAAGGTTATCACTGCTTGAGTATCCTGCCCTGCAGCCTCATAAATCCGGAGAATCAGATCCTCGCCATCCTCAGCCTGTTTAAGGGCGCTAACCATCACATTCGCCGGTTCCACGCAAAGGTAGCTTCGCTCCAGATAAGCACATTTCCTACCAATGCCCTCAGGGCCTTCATTGCCCGGGGATATCCCCTCCGGACTAGGAGTCTCCGGAACTGTGGCTTCCTGACTCTCCGAGATTGAGACCCCCTCATCCCCACCCCGGAACAGGGGTTCTGCAATCAGCGGATGATTGAACTCATAGGCGCGCCGGCAAGTCTCAGCCTGCCGCCAGTCACCGGCGTGAGGATAGATGGAATAGGTAAAATCCTGTACCCCAGTATCTGGCTGCGGATCTGGATCATAGCTACTCCTCACTAGGGTCATGCGCATTGTGTTACCACTTACGTCAAAGCCGTACTTCGCGTTGTTAAGAAGGCTCACCCCATATTCACCATCTGAGAGATCAATCCATTTCTGCCCGGGGAGTTCTCTCCCATCCGCCGTCCGCTCGCTCCAGCCAAAGGGAATTTCGTATGTAGCTTTGCTGGCGCCCAGACGCGGAGTAAAGGATACTTTGAGCATGGGAGCATCTTTTTTGGCCGTCCCCATCTCCTGCCAATCCAGGTGTGTGAAGAAATCAATGCGCCGCACCCCTCGATAAAGACAGATCTCCTGCGCTATTGTGGAGTTGCGCCACCGGTATTTCAGGCGCGCTGTCGCCATAACCGGTCCCTTTTCCCCTAATTCCAGCATTTCTGGGGTGTACAGATTCTCCTGCCGCCTTATAGGACCCAGCACCCAGGAAGACATGGGATGAGGCATTTCCTCCAGCACCTGGAATAGATTGGCCGGCATGGGGCTTAGAAATTCCCCCTCAGCCTCCAATCCCATAGGGGCCGTAGGTTTGAAACGGAAGACCTCTCTGCCGGACGAACGATCCACCAGGCGATGAATAGTGCCTGTCTTCCTGTCGATTTCGAGGGTAAAGAAGACATTCTGAAGGAGGATATTTCCAGGTTTATGCGAATCTCCATGGCTGCGCTTCTCCTGTTCCTCTATTGCCACGAGTTCTTGGTCCCCTTCAACCCTTCCGCTAGCGTCGCAAGGCGCGGTGGTTTCATGGATGCCTTGGATTTCTGTATCTGCCGGGGCAGCCGTGATCCTGGGCAGCGTTTCTTTGGTGAGGAAGAAGGTCTTATAACCTGTGCCAGGCACATCCTGAGCCAGGAAGAGGATCTCATCTCCCACTATTTGAATGGGGCCGACATTGCCTCTAGCATCTCTCACACTGCGCGCCATTTCCATGATCGCCTTTGGAACCCGTGCCCGAACCACTTCAGTGCGAGTCCATGGCAGGGAATTGAAGACTACAACCGGATAGCCGTCGCGAACTGCACCGGCGATCTTTCTCGCAAGATAGGCTCGCGCATCCTTCCCCGCAGCGCCTGCCAGAGCAAGCGCCCGCTCTGCCAGCTGGCCTGAATATTCATATGAAGGCTCAATGGCGCTTCCGTCAAGGATATCATGGAACTGGTTAAAGAGCGTGTTTTCCCAGGCTTCGGCAAAGGCCTTTACAGGGTAGACAAACCCCCTGGCCGCGTCTGATTCACCATGAGCGCAGCCAGCGCCTTGATCGCACGTCATCTTGTCAGCATTCGGATCCATTCTGGACGCAGCGTCGCCGGCTGCCTGGCAGCTCGCCAAGGCTGCGAATATCTCGCTATCCACGAGTCGATTCTCACATTCCCGATTCCAGCGTTTGATCTCCGAGTGGCTCGTATAACAGCCATCGAAGGTGAAATTGAACTCACCGCGGACCACTGGTAGAACCGGTTTCTCTGCCACCACCGCGTCATAAAAATCCTCCACCCTGCTGAAACGTAGTTCGGGCAAACATGGAAGCTTCTGCATGAAATGAGCGCGCCTGATATCTTCACGGGTAGGCCCGCCGCCATGGTCTCCAACACCATAGACAAACATGCTGTTCTTCAAACCATAATGCTCCGCCAATTCCTGGCTAATGGCACTCACCCGTTCCGGCCTGATTTCATTATTGTAAATGCTGCTAAAAGCCAGCACCCGTGAACCATCAGGCCCTTCCCACCAAAAGATGCGTTTGCCAGGAGCGCAACGCATGAAATAGTAGTAATCAAGGCCCGCCTTTTTAAGGATTTGGGGCATTGTGGCTGGATGACCGAAAGTGTCAGGTTCCCAGCAGATACGAGGTTCCAGGCCAAAATGCTCTCTGGCGTATTTCTTTGCGTAGAGGATCTGGCGAACAATAGCTTCCCCGCTGGCCATGTTCAAATCGCCCTCGACCCAGGTGGAAGCCGTAACATCCCAGCGCCTCTCCTGAATGCGCTTCCGCATCCTGGCAAAAATCTCAGGAAATCTTTTCTCGGTCAATTTATACACAGCAGTCTGGCTCTGCGAGAAAGTGAGATCGGGAAATTCGTCCATGAGGTCGCTCACCGTCGTGAAATCTCGCTTTACAACATCCACAGTATCTTCCCATGGCCACATCCAATTCATGTCTATATGGGCATGACCAATGAGGTGTATAACCTGCTTCTTGACTTCATTGCGCAAGGAGAGAAGAATCTGACGCGCCTCAGAAATGAAACCCTCAAGCTCGTCCCAGCTGCCGAGATCTCCTTTTTTCTCCCAAAGAGCCAGGACTCCGGCCAGGACTTCCCCAGCCCCGCTAACACGCCGGGCAAAATTAAGTTCCTGGATGAAAGAGCCTAAGTCTAATATGACATTCTCAACCCTGGAATAATTCACCCAGACATCGCCCATCCCGACCATGCTTCTCCGCGGCTGGAAACGGAACGCGACAAGGTGCCGCTCTCCGGGAGTGACTGCTTCGCTGAGAATGATCTGAGGCCCCCGCATATCTGTCCAGTAAGGCGCGTCCAGAGCCACCTTGCCATCTACATAAACGGTCGCCCCGAGGAAAACAGTCGCCTCTAGGGCAGCCCTCGTCCCGGCCAACGGAATCCCTTTAATCTCCTCAGGGAACTCAACCCATGTCCGCACCCAGGCGGGTCCATCGTTGCCGTCCCACTCATCAGGCAGAGGCTGCCATCCCCCCGGCGGCGCGAAATCTGGCGCTGCCGCCTCATCCGTTTCCTGGGTCTCTCCCTGGAAGAATTCCCACCGGCCGAGATAATGGTACCGATCCAGTGTTCCCAGCCTTTTCCGCAGATAAGTCAGAAAGGCATCTAGTTTTGCTTCATCGCAGATTGAAACACCCATACCCAATCGGCGCAGGAAGCCTCCTATTAACCTTTAATAAGGAAGTCCACGCCCATATCCCCCTTCCGTCAATTAGACTATTTACCCGCGGCGGCAGGCCGGAAACGCCCATTCTGCTGCACCACCACGAGACATAGAAAATAGCGATCAACTACCAGTCGGCAACTGTCCCGTCATCATTGTGGTACAATCTCGGGGTATCCCAATCACCTGGATATGCTCTCTCCTGAACCACATCCTCATCGACCTCAATGCCCAGTCCAGGTCCGCCCGGCACTGAAATGTAACCATCTTTGATGATAAATGGTTTCTTTAAGTATCCCTGACCCAGGTCCCAACCTTCCTTCATGCCGGGGTGTTCCTGGATGAGGAAGTTGGGCGTGCAAGCATCCAACTGCAAGCATGCCGCAAGAGATATGGGACCCAAAGGATTGTGTGGAGCGATAGAGGCATAGTTAACCTCCGCCATGGCAGCTATCTTCCGCGCCTCCAGTATGCCCCCAGCATGACAAAGGTCGGGTTGCACAATGGCTGCTGCCTGTTTCTCAAGCACCTCCCTGAAGCCCCAGCGCGTAAAGAGCCTCTCGCCCGTCGCCACCGGTATGGTGGTGGACCTTGCCACTTGAACAAGGGCGTCGACATTTTCGGGCAAACATGGTTCTTCGATGAACATAGGATAGTACGGCTCGAAGGCTCTGGCCAGGCGTATCGCCATCTGCGGGCTGACTCTGCCGTGAAAATCGATGGCTATATCCATCTCCTTTCCAACAGCTTTCCTTATAGCCGCGAGTCGTTCAACCTGCCTGTCCACAAAGGCCATGGTGTCGACATTGCGTACCGGCCCCTCGATCCCGTACTTTACTGCAGTAAATCCGGCTGCCCGGGCTTTGAGAGCGCTACTCACGGCTTCCTCGACTGTAGCGCCGCCAATGTGGCCATACATACGGACCCTTTTTCTGTAGAGGCCGCCCAGCATCTCGTAAACAGGCATATTGTAATATTTTCCCTTTATATCCCATAAGGCCTGTTCAATCCCGCTGATGGCGCTAACCAGTATCGGACCTCCTCTATAGAATGTCCCTCTATACATGGATTGCCAGTGAAATTCTATCCGTCGAGGATCTTCGCCGATCAAGGTGGGCTTTAATTCTTCGATGGCCATCGCCACAGTCCTTGCCCGGCCTTCCACTATCGGCTCGCCAAAGCCTACGATCCCTTCATCCGTAGATATCTTCAAGAACATCCACCTTGGCTTGACATGAAAGATCTCCAGCTCTGTGATCTTCAATACGCTCACCCTTCTCCGCTGATGGCGCGGCAGTACTCAACAGCCCCCTCCAGGATGACCACGAGGGCCCCCGCCCCGGGGTCGGGATTGCCCAGGCTGCGGTCGGCGATCCAGCTGGCCCTTCCCACCGCAGGTCTCATCGCTTCCGTGGCTTTCATCCCATCCCTGGCAGCCTCTAGAGCGGCCTCCAGGGCCACAAGGATGTCCTTGCCCCCGCCTGCAGCTTTTTCCATGGCCTGCACCGCTGGCATAAAGGCGTCCAGGATCGTCTTATCGCCTGGCTTCGCCCCTCCGCGTTCCATTATGCCCTGCATAGCCGCTTTCGCCATTGAAACCAGCTCATCCAAGCCCACAGCCGGATTCGTCTTGACTTCGCGCCCTGCGCGCATGAATGCCGTGGCAAGCAAAGTTCCTAAAGTTGAAGGAGCCGCGCGATTAAGAGCTATTCCCGCCTTAAACAGGAGGTTCCCTACCGTCTCATTAGATAGGTTTTCCATCTCCTTTACAATAGCCGAGAAGCCAATAGTCATGGTAACCCCTAGGTCACCATCCCCGGCCACACTATCAAGCTGTGTCAGCCATTCCTTTCGTCTCTGCAGATTCGCTGCAATATTGCCAAGAAGAGCGATTATCTGACTGGAATTAAGAGTCTCTAGCACCGATTCGCACCCCCAGGCTGGACAAAAAACGGAGAATATGCAGGATCATCCAGCAAGCTCGTCAATTCCTGGTCCAATTTCAGAACTGTGAGAGAACATCCTGCCATCTCAAGGGAAGTAGCATACTCTCCTATATAAACCCGATGTATCTTTAATCCCGCTTGTGCTACAAGCTCATGTACTTTTCGATAGATTATGTAAAGCTCCTCCGGAGGGGTTGCACCTAGACTATTCACCAGGATGGAAACATCATCTCCAGACCTTACTCCAAGATCCTCCAGGATCCTTTCAGTCAGGATCCCCGCCACCTCATCGGCGCTCTGAATCTTGCCTCTCATGACACCTGGCTCACCATGAATGCCCATGCCAATCTCCATCTCATCTTCACCAATGCTGAAGGTCGGCTTGCCAGCCGCTGGCACGGTACAGGGGGTCAGCGCCACACCCATGCTTCTTACATTATCAACAGTTTTCTGCGCGAGACGCTCCACTTCATCGAGACTATATCCCCGCTCTGAGGCTGCACCAGCTATTTTATAGGCATAGAATAGACCCGCTACACCCCGGCGTTTCGTCCTCTCCTGAGGTGGAGCTGAGGCCACATCATCAGTAACCCTTACGGTCCTGACTTCCATATCCTCAAACTCAGCCATCTCCTTGGCCATGTCGAAATTCAATATATCACCCATGTAGTTTCCGTATAGGAATAGCACCCCGGCGCCACCGTGGGCTGCCTTCGTGGCCGCCAGGATCTGCTCTGCACTAGGGCTGGAAAAGACATTCCCGACAGCCACGCCGTGAGCCAGTCCTTTACCAACGTACCCCAAGAACACGGGCAGGTGCCCGGACCCGCCTCCAGTGATAATGGCCACCTTGCCTTTCACCGGAGCATCCGCCCTTACCAGCGCACGAGGGGCAGCTTCCTTGAGGAAATCGGGATGGGCCAGAAGTATTCCCTGCAGCATCTCGTCGACGAAATTGGCCGGATCATTGAGGAATTTCTTCATCGAAAACGGCGCATGACACCGGGACCTTTATAGGCCGAAGGGAAATGCGCCTTCCTCCTTTCATCTTTTGAGCGATGGAGACCCGCAACTTTTAGCTTTCTGAGTTCAGGCACGATTTGACCATTCCCCGCCTATTTTACAATTTCCCAAACGGGGGCAAGTCTCTCCTTCCCAGCAGCCCCAAGGACTACAGGCGTGATGCCTGCGATCTCGCAGAAATAAACGAGCGAATTCACATAGTCTCCAGCTACACCAAGGACATGGTTGCACGGAAATACGTTCAGGAATTCCTCAAAGGTACAGTCAAGCCTCGCATGAACGTGAGGCCAAGTAGGATCAGTCTGCGCGTTGAGGGCTTTCCTTTCATTTTCAGGGAGTTCCAGGCTTTCACCCGACATGATCACCATGTAGGGCTTCTCATCCCAGACACCAAGTCTCGCAAAGGTCATTTTAGACGCAGCAGCGTCGAATTCCACCGAAGCCCCGCCGGCCTTGAAGTAATATTCCATTGCAGGGTGGAAGGTGATCTTCTTGAAGTTCTCTTCGGGTTTCATAGAAAGGGAAGCATAATAGCTGGAATGATTGCCCGAGTTGCACCAATCCCAGATATCCTTATCAGGGTGATACAATCTTACATCCATGAAGAGCGTGGAAAGGCCTCCTGAGATATACTTTAGAACCTGCATAGTGAGGGCTGCATATGAGTCAGCTTCCGTGGCGCACACCATGGGTTCTTTTGGACCATTCCAGTCGTACGGGTCATTCATCAACATCTCAGCCACATCGCCGAGGCACACGTATTCAGTCAACTCCCTCTGCCCCTTGAGTCCGCAGAGATCAAAGCCCTTCTCTTCATTCACCATCCTCATGGCCAGGTAAAGCCTGATCTGCGTTTTGAGGGTATCTGGAGTGAGCATCTTCCCATCATAGAGAATCCGGTTGCCAAGAAGCCGCGTGAACCAGGCGAATCCCTTCTCTACTTCCTTTTCATCGACCTTCTCCATCATCTTGACCAGGAGGAGTTGGTCTATCTGGCTTACGGTGGTGCCCAGGGATTTCAAAGTTGGGACGAGATGGAAATAGCCTGTCTCCATTCCCATGGAATGGCCGCCATAGCAGCCATAGACCTCATTCTGCATGGTAGTCCGGGCCTCGCTCGCCCTGAGCCAGTCTATGACTTTCTTTTGAGTGGCAGAGTCATCCATTTCGCCTACGATCCGGTGCGTGCGAATCCCTGCCTGGCGCAAGGCTCCGTCAGTAGCCAAAAGTCCCACATTGCCCGGGAATTTCCCATTATTGTTGGAGAGGCTTAGCACCGGCTTATCCCTTCCCACTGTGTTGAGAAAAGGCCAGACCAAGAATGGGAAATTCCATACATTGTAGCACATGACAATCTGTTTGCAGCCCGCCCTGTTGAGTTCTTCACCAACCCTTTGCGCCACCCTCACAGAGGTTATGATCTCCGATCCAACAACCACCTCGGGGACACTGCCGTCTACATTTACGAGCCGCTCCCGAATAATCTTCGCCCAGCCTTTTACAACGGCCATATTGGCTGGGTTATTCTGAGTGTAGACATGCTCTCTCTCATCATTAAGCATCACAATGCCTATCGGCGTGGAACGCATACCCGAAGCCTCCTATTCTAAAGCTCAGTTTTGGCCATCTTAGTCATTAGCGACTAGCATAGAATGGTCCATATAGATATTCGATCATGTGTTTTCTATACCCTGCATAGGGGCCCAGGTACGATGAAAATTATGCTGAAAATATCGTTATATGCTAACCACAGGTCTTACCTTCCTCATCATCCTTTCAGTCCAGTAAAAGAATTTCGCCCATCAAAAGAAGGATTTCTTATGACATATGGCGAACATATGTTTGCATATAATATAATGGAGCAGCCATCCATAGCCAAAGCTATGGGCTTGCTTATTGCAGGCCTGGGGTTGACCAATGGTGATGTATCTATGAGAGGGAAATGCAGGGATATCCTTCATGTGGACATGAATGCCTTCTTCGCTTCTGTAGAACAGCATGACAATCCTGCTCTCAAAGGAAAGCCTGTCATAATTTGCGGAGATCCTGAGAGCAGGAGTGTGGTGTCCACAGCATCCTACGAAGCCCGGCCCTTTGGCGTCAAGGCCGGTATGCCTGCCGCCCAGGCCAGGAGGCTCTGCCCTCAGGGAGTATTCATCAAAGGGCGCATCGGTAGATACATAGAGGTTTCCCTGGAGATCTTGAATATCTATAAGAGCTTCACGCCCCTTGTGGAGCCTTTCTCTATAGATGAAGCTTTCCTTGACGTGACTGGCTGCGATCTGCTCTTCGAATCCCCTGTGAATATAGCAAAGGCTATCAAGTCTAAGATCAGGGCGAGATTCGATCTTACATGTTCCATAGGAGTAGCCCCCAACAAACTCCTTGCTAAAATGGCTTCCGATATGAAGAAACCTGACGGCCTCATAGTCATAAAAGATGAGGATATTCCAGAGAGGATATGGCCCCTCCCCGTAAGAGCATTGTTTGGAGTTGGAGAGAAAACCGAAGAAACCTTAAATGCCATGGGAATAAAAACCATTGGTGAACTGGCCAGGTATCCTACAAAGTTGCTCGAGCGGAGATTCGGGGTTGTTGGCCGCGCCCTCCATTCCGCGGCCTGGGGGATGGATGATTCCCCAGTGTGTCCAGATAGGCCTCCCATTAAGTCCATGTCAAATGAATATACTCTGCCCGATGATACTGCCGATCCTGAAATTCTTAGGGCCTACATTCTCAGGCTTTCAGGCGACGTTGGAATGAGACTACGCCAAGAAGGATATTTGGGCAGGACCATAGAGATCAAGCTACGTTATGAAGATTTTGTCACCATCATAAGGTCAGAAACTATAAAAGACTTTACCGACTCTGATAGAACGATATATGAAAAAGCATGGGAACTCTTCACGCGCAACTGGGCGAGCTGGCGCAAGGTCAGGCTCATCGGCGTAGGCGTCTCTAGTCTAGTTGAACGCAGGCGATATCAAAAGCAGCTTTCCCTCTTCGACGACTGTCTCAAGCAGGCGGCCGTTGACAGGACGGTCGACACCATAAGGCGCAGATTTGGGCGGGACTCCATCATGAGGGCGGGGGCAATGATTTTATGCGGCCCTCGACCATAGCCAGCAGGCCATTATATGGTATAATCATGCTAAATTAAAGGGCAGCGGTCACAGCATCATATTGCGGGACAGCTCGTCTGTAAAAGCAGACAGTCCTAAGAGAACGAGGGGAGAGTCATGCGGATTCAGGAAGGAGGAAAATCGCGCCAAGGTAGCAAGCCTTATGACACGACTTTACGAAACCCTATGTGAAGCATGCAGCCATTACTTATTCCCATCCAACGATCCATTCGGCGCTGTGGGGATCACGCAAACGGCCTTCTATCGAGATGTGGTTGCGCTGCAAAAGGCCTCTAACCCGCCATCGGTCTGGACCCGGGAGGCGATTCGATTGATCACCAGAGAATGGCCATACAGCCTGTTTTTCGAGCCAAGCTTGACCAGTGTTCTTTTGGAATTCCTCAATACGGCGCCTCTCAAAGAGGAAGCCATCAATCAGGCTGACCGTCTCCGGCGCGAGTGTCAGCTACCCCACGCATAAATGCGGGGGCTTGTGATGAGCAAGCCCGGAGCTGACCAGCCTCAGCCACCAGGCGTAAGCCTGACGGGGCTACGTTATGGGCGAATATATAGGCACTTCGGGATGCTTCTCCAGTCCCGAACCCTGCGGCCAGCGGTTAAACAGGTATACGGGGTCGAAGCCAGTGCCGCTGGCATATAAACCGCCCGATAACATTGGCGAGGAGACCGTTACCGGCGTAAGCCGAGAAAGGAAGGGTAGCCTTCTATGCAAAGAGTCCTCGTGTTAGATTGTAACAAAAATCCACTTATGCCCTGTCACCCGGCACGGGCTAGACAGATGCTCAAAGATGGAAAGGCCGCGATATATCGCCGCTACCCATTCATAATCATCCTTAAGGAGCGAAGCGGCGGGGAAACTCAGCCTGTCGCGCTGAAGCTGGATCCTGGCAGCAAAATAACTGGAATAGCTTTGGTGGCAGACTTTCAAAAAGGTAAGAGGGTGATATGGGCTGCGGAACTTCAGCACCGGAGTGAACGAATTCGGGAGCTACTTTTAGTCAGGCGCGCCGTCCGGCGGAGCCGGAGAAACAGAAAGACTCGATATCGCAAGCCGAGGTTTCTGAATCGGAGAAGGCCCGAGGGGTGGCTTCCACCCAGTCTCAAGAGCAGGGTGGATAACATATTAACCTGGGTTATGCGATTGAGAGAGTTCTCTCCTGTATCGTCTTTATCGCAGGAGTTGGTTAGATTCGATGCTCAGAAACTGGAGAATCCTGAGATCTCTGGCATTGAGTATCAACGTGGTACTCTCTTCGGCTATGAGGTTAAGGAATATCTGCTGGAGAAATTCGGACGTCAGTGCGCCTATTGCCGTGGGAAATCTGGGGATCCGATACTTGAAGTTGAACACGTTGTGCCCAAGAATCCCAAACATGGGCCGAAAGGCACAGATCGGGTAAGCAACCTAGTTATTGCTTGTGAGACCTGCAACAAAGCCAAAGACAACAATCAACCGGAAGAATGGCTTGCACGCCTGGAAGCTTCTGCAGACCCACTTGACAAAGAGCGTGCGGAAAACTTCCCGACTGTTATAGAGCAGCTTAAGCAGCCCCTAAAAGATACGGCTGCCGTGAATGCGACAAGATGGGCTATATTTCAGAGCTTAAAGTCTTTCGGCTTACCAGTTGAGATTGGAACGGGCGGACGGACGAAGTATAACCGCGTAATTCAGCATTACCGCAAGGCGCATTGGATTGACGCGGCTTGTGTGGGCAAATCTGGAGAGAGTGTGTTTTTATCTTCCGTGCATGTTCCTCTTTATATCAAAGCTGTAGGACGAGGGTCACGACAGTTTTGTCGCATGGATAGACATGGTTTTCCGCGGACTTCTCCTAAAAGAATCAAGCGGGTTCATGGGTTTCAGACAGGGGACATAGTGCGGGCAACGATTCCTTTGGGGAAATATGCCGGTATCCATATTGGTCGGATAGCAGTCCGCGCCAGTGGGAGCTTTAGAGTGGGAAGCACAGATGGTGTTTCCTGGCGTTGCTGCAAGATACTCCATTGTTCTGATGGATACGAATATTAGAAGGGAGGGAACCGTGGCTCCTCCCCATGCGTAAACGCAGGGGTATCTGCCACGGTGACAATTGATTAAGGCAATGAAATTGTCGGCTCGTTATGCTCGGCACACTGTTCTTTACAGCTACTTCCTTAACCATTCTCTAATCTGCGCCTCTGTGGGAATCCTCCCCTCGATCTTCTTCTCGCCATCCACCAGCACGGCCGGAGTCATCATGACTCCCCGGTCTATGATCTCGTTGATGTTAGTCACATGAACTATCTCTGCCTCTATTCCGAGTTTTCGTATAGCAGCAGAGATCATCTCCTCGGTCTTCCGACATTTTGGGCAACCTGTGCCCAAGATTTCAATTTTCATTTATGCGTTCCCCCCTTCCTATATCAGAAATAGCCGGTGATCGTCATTGTCATCCTTCCACTGGCACCGACCAATATCCGGCACCGCTGGCTATCCCAAAAATGATTGAACGCCTGTTCCATCCTTCCGATAACCCCGCCATCGCGACATGGGAGCCTTTCTATCTTCTTAGGAGCTTCCCCCCGACTGACTGGTCGTTTCGTAGACAGCAAATGTGGGGATGGCGAATGAGCTTACGATATCTTCGTCAACCGACTATCGCCCCGAAAATCATCCCACTTATCGTCGCCATGACAACCACCAGCGAGACATATGTGATAGTCTTCTTCGGCCCCAGAAAGCTATTGATCACCAGCATGCTTGGAAGGCTAAGCGCAGGCCCGGATAGCAGCAATGCAAGCGCCGGTCCCTGTCCCATTCCTGAACCTAGCAATCCCTGTATTATAGGGATTTCAGTCAACGTGGCGAAATACATGAACGCGCCTACAATAGAGGCAATGAAATTGGCGAATAACGAATTGCCACCTACAAGCTGCGAAACATAGCGCGACGGTATCAGTCCCGCGTCAATGCCGGGACGCCCCATAAGCAAGCCGGCTGCCAAGACGCCCCCAAACAGGAGGGGCAGGATCTTCTTTGCAAAATCCCACGTGGAATCCTTCCATGCCACAAGCTCGTCTGGCCTGAACCAGGTTCTGAGCATATAAGCGAGGTAGACTAGAAGCGCCACCACAAGGTACCACTTTATGCGGAAGACATCATACCAAACACCAATATGCTCAGATGGCTTGCCCCACGCCGCGAACACCAGGATAAGCACCAGAGTCGCAAAATACGCGGTTGTCTGTCCGAGGCTCCGACCGCCCTCTTCAATTGCCTGCGATGCGGCAGCAAATCCCTTTTGTCTCTCCGTCTCTTCTTCTCTGAAAATGGCAGCCATGAGAATCCCTATGACTATCGAGAATAGAATTGCGCCAATGGCTCTGGCAAGCCCTATCTGCCATCCCAGGACACGTGCTGTGAGAATGATGGCCAAGACATTGATGGCGGGACCTGAGTACAGGAATGCGGTTGCCGGACCGAGACCCGCCCCCCTCTTATATATGCCCATGAAAAGCGGCAGCACGGTGCATGAGCAAACGGCAAGTATGGCACCTGATACCGAGGCTACAGCGTATGCCAACCATTGCTTCGCGTTCCTCCCCAGATATCTCATCACAGATTGTTGGGAGATGAAATTCTGCATGGCCCCTGCGATGAAAAGGGCAGGAACAAGGCAAAATAGTACATGCTGCCGGGCATAGTCCTGTAGCATATGGAATGCCTCGAGGATCGCCGCCTGGACCCTCGGGTTGCCCAGGGGAGCGAAGTATGCGACAAGAAATGTTCCTACTATTAACATGAATGCCTTTAATTCCTTCAAGGTACCCAACATCCTTTCGCCACGCGGCGCCCCTACCCTTTTCATGTAGGAACTCCGCCCTAATCTAAGAACCCCACCCTAACCTAGAAACCCCGCCCTAATGTAGAAACCCACCTTTCGACGCAAGATCTATAGCCTTTTCCCTGCAATATCGAGACAAGAAAGTGAGCACTTCTCGTTTCCATTTATCTTCTCTACGCACTGCATAAATTGATAAACGCAGGGCATCCGGAGTCTATATATCACATTGAGCCCTTCCTTCTTGGAGTCCACTATGCCTGCTGTCTTGAGCACGCTCAGGTGCTTGGAAATGGTAGATTGATCGAACCCTACACGGCCAACAAGCTCGCAGACACACTTTTCTCCTTCTTTTGCCAGTATCTCGATCAACCTCAGCCGGGTCTCGTGAGCCAGCGCCTTGAAGACAGCCACTTGTCTCGATATTGCATCTTCATATCTCACCCAGATCACCGCCATTCCGGATAGATCATCGATCAATGGCTATATTACCATATAGCCAAATATAATGCAAACTATTATGGTCAAACCGCATGATTTCTTGCCCGGTCACGTCTTCTGAGCAAGGCGGTGGCCAGGACCGCCAGGGGCAGCATCTCCAGCATGAGGGCGATATTCTCAGCCTTGGCATCCCCGGGGATGGCATGAGCCGGGGCTACGATGTAACCACCCTCATGAGCCATGGCAATAAGCCTTCCTACTTCGGCCCGCACTTCATCGACAGTTCCATAAGGCATCAGTCTCTGGGTGCTTATTCCTCCCCAGAATGCGAGACGCCCTGCATACTCTCTCTTGATGGAATAGATGTCCATTACCTCTGGCTGAAACGGATTAAAGCAATCGACACCTATCTCTATCAGATCCGGAAATAGCTCGGCCACGGCTGCACTAAGGCTCCTAGCTGACTGAATAAGATGTCGATAGTAGTAGAATCAGGCGCCAGCCAACGTCTCCGGAATTGGCCTGATGCCCACTATGGCGAAATGATGATCTAGCGTAAGCGCCCTCTTGATACGTTCCCTCATGCATAACGCAAAGCTGGTACAATCCACGGCGGAGAATTTCTGGTCAGCATACTTCGTGAAGATCTCCCAGGCCTCTGCAAATAGAGGCTCGTTTACCCATGCGATGGCCAGCCGCTGCTCTGATTCCGCTTCCTTGATAAACGTATAAAACTGCACTGCCACTGCATGGCTGGCATAGCGTCTCAAATATGTAATGGTCTCTGATATTACATCACTTGTCGTGACCGGTATTATCCCGCCATTGAGCAGCATCAACCATTCATCCGCCATGGCACGATGATGTGGATCTCTGGCTGCCACCAGAGAAATCCAGGCTGAGGTATCAATGAAGACCTTTTCCCTCATTTGTCTTCATCGCCAATCTGCAGATAACGATCATGGTGTAGAGCCAGATCCCGGGGTATCTCTCCCTTATGCATTCCAATAAGTTTGATTAATGGATTAACCTCACCGGACTTATCAGCCTCCTGCTGCTCGAGTTTCACCAGGTACTGGCCTATGGCCTCACGTATCAAGGAAGCCTCGGAAACCCCCTTGCGTGAGGCCCATCCTTTTAGGCGCTCATCATCATTGCGATCGATATAAATCTGTTTTCGCTCCAAAACCATGTTTACCCCCCACCAAATCATGATGAGATGAACATCCTGATGTATACATCACTTAGATTATAGTGTATACACTACATAATGTCAAGCCGTCCTCAATTACATTCTAGGTGAGGTAACGAAGCGTTCTCCCCATTCGGTCTCCGTGTTCGCGGACACAATCTCTTCGTCATCGTCTTCTGAGCAAATGACTCATTCGCTGTCGCCCAGGAATGCCTACTATACGGTTACCAACTATCCAAGACCTGCCCTATCAGTAGTCGAATTCGCCAAATGATGGATTGATAAGCCTCTCCATTCTATTAAGACTGTCAATCTTCTCCCTCGCCTCATCGGGTAATGTCCATCCAAAAATCTCCATATTATCCCTTAGATGTTTCTCTGAAGTTGCCTTCGGTATCACTACAATACCTTTTTCAACCAGCCACCTCAAGACTAGTTGTGATGGGCTTCTCACATATTTATCCGCGAGGTCCAGAATGACCTGGTCATTGAATATTCGACCTCTCGCCATCGGGCTATATGCAGTGAGGACGATATTATTCTCGCGGCAAAACTCGAGCAATTCCCTCTGGTACAGATACGGGTGGAACTCTACTTGGTTAACCGTAATTAGATCTCCTGCAACTTCCATCGCTTCCGTAAGGTGTCTAATAGTAAAATTACTAACTCCGATGTTTCTCACCATTCCCCTGGCCTTTAGTTCCGCCAATCCGCGCAAGGTTTCAGAGATAGGAACCTCCTTATTAGGCCAATGAATGAGCAGTAGATTCAGATACTCTATACCTAATTCAGTAAGAATCTGCTCTCCCGCTGATAGTACGTCTTTATATCGAAGAGAATCTCTCCATACCTTTGAAGTAATGAAAAGCTTATCCCTATCTATTCCGGACTTTTTGATCGCCAGAGCTATGTCTTTGTGATTGCCGTAAGCGGCGGCGGTATCAATATGCACGTACCCGAGCTCAATGGCCTTCTGAACCGCTTGCTGACACTCATCCCCCGTTACCTGCCAGGTACCCAGACCCAAAATGGGTATTTCATCTCCAGATTTCAGCACAATTGTTCTCATGCAATTTCCCCCTCTAATGGATTACCATAGATATGCAAGTTCGACCTCAAAAGCTGCGCCTAATGCGGAGAGCATCCACAAGGACCTTGCCTACGTTGCGCCCGGATCTGGTCACCAAACTACGCGGCGCCGGAAGCCCCGGCGTTCACGCCTGGGGATGAGGCGCCACTCCCTCCCTTCTCTACCCGGATTTTTTCGTGCTGCCACCCGTCTCCCCGTTGTAGAACCTTCATATATTTGTGAGATATACCCTGACAAATCCGTTTGCCAAGACCGTCTTTAATATCAAAGTAACCGCTCGCCCTTACTGCTACCCTGCCTATCCACCGCCCAGCATACTTCCCTTTGGGGATATCTGCTATTACCAAGTCCCCGGTCTGAAACCCAAAAATCGATTTCTTACGTTCCCGATGCCCTATCGGGAACCCATGAGCATCTGTGTTGCACATCTTCCTCGTCCCTCGGCCAACCGCTGACCAAACATGCACATACCTCTGATTAATTACTATATCCGCCGGCGTGCTTGCGCCAACACAGCAGGCATCGTAGTAATGAGTTTTGGAGAAACCATGTTCTAACCGCTGTTTCTTCGTCCTTGCGCCAGTGCCGCATTCCACAGGTAAGCTGGTCCCCTTGAGCCTTTCATACAGTCTCCAGCGTGTGGCATTCATCATGGCCGTGTCTTTTAGTGGTTCCTTTAGTTGCTGTAGAACTTTGGGCAAATTCTCAGCCCGACGCTGGTCGATGACCTTCTTGGATTCCCTTAGCTTTTCGAGCCATTCCTCAGGTTGTCTGTTGTCCTTGGCCTCATTGCATTCCCTGCAAGCCATAACCAGGTTGCTGATTCGGTCTGTGCCCTTGGGCCCATGTTTCGGCCTCTTTGGGATAACATGTTCCACCTCTAGCGGCACATTCTCCGCCCCACAGTAAGCACACCTGTAATTCCATTTCTCCAGGAGGTATTCCTTGACTTCATAGCCGAATAGCGTTCCCTGCTGATACTCAATACCCGATATCTCAGGGTTTTGCATGAGTTGGATATCGAACTTGACGTGCTCGGTAGATATCGCCGAGATCGGCAAGCTCCGACACAACTTCTGCACAGCGCTCATCGTCTGGCTAACCCTTGCCTCAAGGGATGGCGCTAGCCGACCTTCCTTCCCTCTGCCCTTTAACTCCTTCGGCTCGCGATAACGCGTCTTGCGACTCCTGCGGCTACGCCTCAGTGCCCTGCGTTTATCAAGCCTATCCTTTATACCGGGTTTATGCCTGATCTCTCCAAGTATTAGAGCTGTGCTTCTGTCAGAAGAATCTTCCCGCAATACAGCAAACCCAGTGATCTTAGCGCCAGGATCCAGCTTCAGACGCAGCGGCTGTAGCTGGCTTTCCTCAAGTGTTCGATCTTTGAGACGGATGGTAAAAGGAGCCATCCTGTGGATGACGGCACTCCCTCGTTGCAATAGCAGCCGTGTGCGCTTCTCTGTGCATGGCATTAGAGGCTTCTTATGTTTATCTAGCACAAATACCATAAGACATCTCCCCTTTCAGGGACCCCTTACGGGGCTAGTAACGCGGCAGGCAGACCCTCCTGCCGTCTCTCCTAGCCAATATTACCCAGGCTTTCTGTGCCAGCAACACTGCTCGCTAACACCCCAGCTTGCTGTTTAACCACTGACGATGCTTTACGGAGACTGGAGAAGCATCCCTGCATCATGACCTGGATAATGTAGCATCCTCATGACCTTGTCCTTCGGCTCAGATGCTCAGGCGGGTCATAGCGCCGCCCCGAAGGACGGCTTTCCGCTTAAATCGGAGACCTGCCGGGAGCTGCCCCGGCAAGCCCCCGCCTTTAGGCGTGGGGTCTATGACCTTCCTTCATACCGATGGGATCTGGCCTCAAACCCGGGATATAGCGGCAAGCCTCATAAAGCACCGGCGCCACCTTCCCGTGCACCCCGGCCACATGATGAATATAGGGGCCATAGATAAAAGCCTTCTCCCATTTTGGCCAATCATCTGCTTCGACCCATACATAGGTGCCGGTAGTCTTCGGGCCGGGGATTCCCCTGACATGTCCCATGAGGAGTGAATATTCCCCGTGGTCACCGTCGAACCTCGCTATCGTAATATCTCCCCCGCGGATCTCGCACTGGCCAAGTCCCTTGCCGACTACAGACGCGCGTGAATTCTCTTTTTTGAGCGATAAGGGGAATGGGCCACAATGCCAGAGGAGTTCGCCATTATCGTTTTCAGGATGTCGCACCGTAAGGTCCGCGAAGAATGTAGGCGTAACTCCCCTGACTGCTGCCTGGAGCATAATGGATGTGATAGCGCCATGGATATCTGTCTCGCAGGCCGCAGGCAATCCGTCATCTGTAAGCTCACCTATTATGAAGCAAGGCAAGATATCGAAACACTTCGGGAGGACGCTCCAACATTGCATAGCAATTGCCGAACACCCATTCTCAGAAGCCCATTCTTGAATTGTGAGCTTGAGGGCGGCTATTTTCTGGAGCAGATCCTGATTTACCCCTGAACAATCAGCTTTAGCCTTAAACCCTTCTACGACCGAGGCCACTTCATCTCTATTATTTTCCATTTTAGAATCTGCTCTACCGACTATTTCGGTCAAGTCTACCGGTACAATTTGAATACCGAAACGCTCTAGCAGTTCCCCTTCGTTTGCGATCACAGACCAAAACGCAGCCGGCCGAGTGCTTATCTGGCCGATCCGAAGATTTCTGAACGCCTTTACTACGCCCGCGGCCGCCATGAAGTTTTCAAAGCCCTTGGCAAAGATCTCATCATTTATATCGCTATTAACGATATAAGTAAAGGGAATTCCAAACCTGCGAAGAACCTTGCTGGTCGCGAATAAGCCACATTGGGTATCCCTCAAACGGCTCCCATCGAGTAGTGGCGCATCATCTCTCGGCCCCCAAAGTAGAAGGGGTTTCCTAAGGAGTCTCGCCAGCTCTCCCATAGCATCCTCGGAACCGAAGTTACAGTGCGGGCAAAAGATCGCATCTACCTCTTCACGTCTGAACCTCTCCGCAACCTTGCGGGCATCTTGTATGTTGTAGAGGAGTCCTTCTTCATTAAGCCAATCGAGATTGACCAGGTCAATTCCCCGGGACCTCAACCAGTCCTCGATTATCCTCTTCTGGTTCCCTGCTGCTTCCTTGCTGAAAACTACCCTTCTCGTAGGCGCAAAACCTAACCTGACCCTATATCTATCAGTCCGCGAAGTCACCATGATATTCCGCCACGCCAAGTCCTTGAGAGGCATCGCGGATCTGCCGCGGATCTACCGTGGATTTACCGCATCCCGCCCCAAGGCCTTGGACATGCGGCCCCTCCCTTCCAGTTGGTGCTTTAAGGGATTATAGACTCCCGACCCATGCGTCCCAATGCGATCTAGCAGGGGAAGACATCAGAAATGCCTCTGCCTCTGAAAATGTAGGAATCCCAGCCCTCCCTCCAAGTTTGCGACATTTAAGGGCAGCCACTGCATTCGACCATTCTATGATTCTCCTGAGGTCCCATTCTCGCGCGAGCCCGAAGGCAAAGGCTCCATGGAAGACATCTCCCGCACCCGTTGTATCAACAACCGGCAAGACAAACCCCGGCGTGTAGAATGAATCATTATGAGTCACGCAAAAGGCCCCCTTCTCTCCAAGGGTTACAACGACTATCTCCGGACCATAATCCATGATTTGTCTGGCTGCCCTGGTAAGCTCTGCTTCACCAGTGAATCGCTCAGGGAAGGGCTTTGCCGCCACTACCACGTCCACATTTCTGATTAACTGCTCTGTATATGGCCCAACCCCGGATACATCTATGGTCACCTTTATTTCATGTTCACGCGCGAATTTCGCGGCTTCAATCGCTGCCGGTGCATAGGCGCCATCAAGATGGAGCACTTTGGCCTGGCTTATATATTCCTTATCCTCATCATCTAGCGAAAGTTCAGGTAATCGTCCACTATTGAAAATGATGCTCCGACTGCCAGTGTCACGATCAATTAAGACAAAAGAAAAGGGAGAAATCGCATCGGGGTCTATTTTCATCCGAGAGGTGTCCACCCCATATTTTTCGAATTCGGCCTGGATGAAACGCCCCCGCGCGCCTGAATCTGCTATACCTATATACCCTGCAGATCCCCCCAGGCGAGATACGGCAACCATGGCGGTGGCTACAGGCCCTCCGCCCTGGCGGTCATAGGCCAGCATAGGGCAACCCTGATCAAGTTTTGGAAGGTGTGGTATAAGGGCAAGCTCATCTACGCAACTCGCACCCAGACCGATGATCTCCGGAGCCATGTCCATTCTTTCCTCTCTATTTCAAAGTCCGTGAATCCTTTGCGACATACCCCACAACTACACTGCAATACCATGGTCCGTTTTTTCAACTTCGAACCTGGTTATCCACAGAATTCGGAGATTCTCGGGCGGAACCCCGAGGATTCCCAGGGTCCAGCACACTGTCTGTTCTCTAATCCTTTCAATGCTTATTTTGTGAGAGGCAACTCTACCCAGCGCTTCTCGTTTGCAGAAAGCACCACTGCGTCCAGGACCTCCTGGGCTTTGAAACCGTCATAAAATGTTGGCTGTATGGGCTTATTTGCGGCGATACCTTGAACGAATGTATTCTCCTGGTCCTGATGCTGGTTGATTCGAAAACTCTCCGGCACTGGGACCGGCACGACCTGGCGAAGCTTGATCATCCCTTCACCGAGACATACGCTTAGTTCATGTGGTTTGTCGAATTCATATATGAGAGAGCCTTTATCGCCATAAATCTCTATCCTCTGATAGTTCCCCTGCCCTGTGGCATATCTCGAGGAAACAAAGCTAGCCCTGGCTCCGCCGCTCAAATGGGCCACGAACGCTACATAATCATCAACGTCCACCTCGCCATACTCGTCTGAACCTGGCTTCTTGCGCTGTTTGATGAAGGTTTCCATATCGGCGGAGACGGCATTGATCTCGAGGCCGGTAAACCAGCGGACTAGATCAACGAGATGGGACCCAAGATCCCCCAGCACACCTGTCCCCGTCTGAGATTTCACGAGCCGCCAGACTAGTGGGGCATCGGGGCTTATCAGCCAACCTTGAGAATATTGGGCTACTACGTGGAAAATCCGGCCAATGAATCCTTGCTCCACGATATATTTGGCGAATTTAGCCGAGGGCCAGAAGTGGTAGGAGAATGCAACCATATGCTTTATGCCTGCTTTTTCGGCAGTTTCGTACATCTCCTTAGCTTCCTGGGCGTTCATGGCAAGAGGTTTCTCACATAAAACATGCTTTCCGGCCTTGATGGAGGCGAGCGCTATCTCATGGTGATGGACATTGGGCGTGCATATCACTACGGCGTCAATGTCATCCCGCTTTAGGACCTCCATATAATCGGCATGAACAGACGGGATCTCATATTGTTTCGCAACCTCATCTGCACGATCCCTCACCACATCGCATACAGCAGCAATTTCCGCGTCCTTACACAGATTGAGCCCTCGAATATGGGCATGAGCGATACCACCTGCACCAATTATCGCGACCCGGACCTTACCCACTTATCATTCCTCCCTGCATATCTGAAATGATATTGGAATTGAGACCTGGGACCCATTTTCATTTTAAGGATTAGATCATCAGCCTTTGAATCCTGTTAAGGTAATACCTCGGATAAATTGTTTTTGGCCGAAAAGAAATACTACCAATACAGGCAGCGTTGCGATGACAGTCCCTGCCATCAGGTAGGTCCATTGAATTCCATACCGAGATCGAAATATAGATAAACCAACCTGGATTGTTCTCATCGTAGTCTTATTGGTCACAATCAGAGGCCATAAAAACGCATTCCAGGACCACATGAAGTTAAACACGGCAAGTGTGGAGAGAGCAGGCTTGATTAGGGGGAGTAAAATGCGCCATAGAATCATGAACCTGCTACATCCATCAATCCGCGCAGCATCTTCGAGATCTACCGGCAGACTGATGAGGAATTGCCGTAGAAGGAAAATCCCAAAGGCTCCGACCATGTCAGGGACTATTAAGGCATAGTAGGTGTCCAACCAATTAAGATGTTTCACCACTAGGAAGGAGGGGATTAATGTTACCTGCCCCGGAATCATCATAGTGCTGAGGACTGCCATAAATAAGATATCTCGACCATGAAATCTTAGGCGGGCAAATGCATATGCCGCCATTGAACAAAGAACTAGCTGGGAGAATGTAACCGTCACGGCTATGATGATGGTATTCAGGTAAAATCGTTCAAATGGTGCACCCCGTAAGGCTGCAAGGTAATTTCCCCATTCAAAATATCTGGGTAACCATTCTGGTGGATAGGCGAATACGCGATTGAGCGGCTTAAGTGAGGTTGTGATCATCCAGAGGAATGGCATGATCATCCCAAGGGCACCCAGCATCAGAATTATATGGAGGCTTATCTCTATACTCTGTATTTTAATCTTCCTAGGGATCCCTGTAACCAGAACCATATGCAACATCCCCTCATTACGATATCGTTTGGCCTCTCAGTGTCGTCCCCAGGGAGATCTTTTGACTACTGTGAGGCTCGGATCAGACGTATTACAGTATCGTTGAGAAGGACCTTCCCATAACCCTCCATTGGATCAACGTGAGAATCAGAATTACCGCAAATAAAACATAAGCAATTGCAGAAGCATATCCAAAATGGAAAAACTCAAAAGCATGCCTGTAAAGATTGAATACAACTACGTCAGTAGCTTGCATCGGGCCACCGGAAGTCATAATAAACACCTGATCAAATACTTGAAAGGAACCGATGATGGATGTGACAAGGATGAAAAATGTCGTAGGCGCTAATAACGGAAGCGTAATATGTCTGAAACAGGCCCATGCGCCCGCTCCGTCGATCCTCGCCGCTTCATAGTATTCATTTGGAATACCTTGTAGTCCCGCCAGAAAGAGGACCATATTGAAGCCCAGGCCTTTCCAAGTACTCATTAAGATCAGAGCCGGCATTGCCCATTTGGGGTCTTGGAGCCATCTTGGCGTGGGAAGGCCGAACATTCTCAGGAAATAATTCACTAACCCGTAGGATGGCTCATATAACCAAAGCCATATAATTGAAACGGCAATAGTTGAGGTTACTACAGGCATGAAGTACAGTGTTCTGTAGATAGATAACCCATATATACTTCTATTTAGGGCGAGTCCCAGTACCAAGGCCAGACACATCCCTAGAGGAACTGCTACTATTGTGTAATAGCATGTCACCGCAAAGGAATTGTAGAATTCGGGGGAAGTGAATAGCTTAACATAATTCCCGAGGCCCACAAAGTGCTTCTGTGGGGCTATGCCATCCCAGTCTGTTAGACTTAATATAGCTGAGTATATCACGGGGTAGAATCTAAACAGCGAGAAAAGCAGTATCGTAGGTAAGACGCAAATCCAGGCGGTTAGAGGTTCTTCATACCGGCGCAACCTATAGAGGGAATGACTACCACGATCCATCGCAATTTCAGCCATCTGAATGCCCCTCCTTAAGGTGTTAGGGTTGGCGATTCTCGCCATATCTTAGGTTCCCGAAAATCTGGCGCGGGAAGACCATGACGAGAACCGCCATTTGGGTTACCTTACGTTGTCAAGTTTAAGCCGGCGATAGACTCAGGATTCGTATATCCCTATTTTGCCTTCATTATCTTGATCACAGCATCTTCAGCGGCCTTTAGGACCTGAGCAGGAGAGCTTTTGCCAAGGTATGTCTTCTCGACCTCTACCGCAAATGCGTAGGAAATCGCAGCATATTGGGGAATGGGCGGCCTTGGACGGGCATACTGCTGCTGTTCAATGAATGGCCGCATTTTTGGCTCTTCATCCTTTAGCCACTTCTGGTAACGCGGATTCGTCAAGATGGACTTCCGGACCGGGACGTAGCCAGTTCCCATAAACCAATCTACCATAGTATCAGGGCTGATAAGCCAGTTCAGAAATTTCCAGGCGGCTCTTTCCCTCTCGGGGTTAGATTTTATTATGCAGACATGTTCACCACCAATATTACTTGCTGGCTTTCCATCCTTTGGATAGGGTGCGAATGCGGTCCCAAAATCGACAATCGCTTGTTCCCTTATCGTTTGAAGCATCCATGGGCCCTGAAGGGCCATACCTACCTTGCCGGTTAAGAAGCCGCCCTGTATCTGTCGAACCGGGCTCACCTTATATTTATGGATGAGATCAACCTTGAACTGGAGAGCTTCGATTCCTTCCTTAGAATTGAAGGCAGGTTTTGAATAATTGTCAACCATAAATTCTCCCCGATTTTGCCATAGATAAATCATATACTCCCAAGTGATTCCTTCACCTCTGACCCCAACTTCAGTTGCCTGAACGAATCCCCATTCCATTTTCCCAGGGTTATTCAATTTCTGGGCGTATTTTATTAGTTCGTCCCAATAACGGGGAGGAACTTCAGGGTCGAGACCTGCCCGCCTGAACATATCCTTATTCCACATTAGCCCCAGATTGTTCGTAGTTAATGGCAATGCATAACAGTGTCCATTGTAATAGTCATATTCCAGCAGACTTGGATAGAAGTCCTTCATATCAACCCTAGAGTTCTCTATGTAACCATCTAGATTGACGACCTTTCCGGAACGAGTGAATTGAGGCATCGCTATAAGATCCAATTGAAGGAGATCAGGGGTCTCCCCACCAGCCAGCCCTGCCAGGGCTTTATGTAAGAGCTGATCATATGGAATGTAGATGATCTCAACCCGAATATCAGGGTTATTTTTATTCCAGCGGTCAACCAACTGTGTCAGTTTATCCCCTTCGGTTCCGCCAAATCCATGCCAGAATGTCAGCCTGGTAGCGCCAAAAGCAACCGATGTCAGGATCAAGATTAGTCCCAAGGTACAAATAAACTGCAGAGAACGTAAAGCAATCTTTCTCATGGGGATTTGCCCTCCTCAATTGTGGAAATTCTGAGGTACATAAAAGATTGACATTATCCTGCTCCGGGGACTACCGTCTTGATTGTTACCGCCTATATAGAGCTTACAGCAGATCACCTCCTCAACCAGATACCAATTGGGTCTGACATGTGTAAGGGCATCGACGACAGCCTATTGCCTGCCAATGGGAAAATGCGGTATAATTTTATTGGAAACATGACTCGATGCGGCAAGCCGAAAGGGAGACTGTCGGCGATACCCGTTGGGCTGGTCGATTAGGTATGTTTGAAAAAGGCGCTGTCGGTTCTATAGCGCTGTCCATACAGGATGCGCGGCCGAGCATCCTATATCCTGAAGGGTATCAGGCAACATACTCTCCCGACCAGAAACTAGATATTTTCAGATCCATTCACTAGAAATAGTGTAATACTAGATTTACTAAATGTCAATCTTAAATTACATATTTTTTTATTTTCTCGCTTTCCCCGATGGGGGTTATCCTTTTGCCACTCAATTGTCTTGCTGGAAATCAAGCCGTTCCGAATCAAATGTCCCATCTGAAGGGATTTCCGCTTCCGGGGAAAATCAAGGATCTCCTCAGCGAATATTGCCAAAGGTAAGGTGGTTGGATTGGGGACTATAGGGGAAAAGCTACGGGAGATAAGGAACCAGAGAAATCTAAGCCTTCGCCAAGCGGCTAAACAAATAGGGATTAGCCATACCTATCTTGATACTCTGGAAAAGGAACGAGACCCCAGGACAGGCGAACCAGTTCACCCATCAATCCAGGTATTGGAGCGCATATCGAAGGGCTATAGAATTCCTTTATCTGAATTCCTCATGATGATGGGCTATGACGAGCAGCGGTTGGGGGTTCGCCGTGAAGTTGAAACCACCGAAAGGGTAAGTCATGATACCACAGACGCTGGAGTGCACATAATACAGGAAGAAGACGAGGCCGCCCTCAATGACGTTGAGATAATTGCCCGTAGTATCAAGAGTCTGCCTCTTGAGGACCGCAAGATACTTCTCTACTTGATCAGGAGGTTAGCAAATAAGTCAGCGAATCAGAACTAGATTTCCTCTTGCCCTCTAAAAGGTCACCCAGCTATGAAAGCCATCGCCTAACCCTAGAAACCGGCGATAACCGCCCTGTCTTTATCCTATGCTTTTGCCAGTCCGAAAGACCTATCAGTCTCGCTCATAATCTTAGCCGCCACTTGGATGCTATCCATTTATTTTATTTTTCCGGCACCTTTCACCATCTGATTTGTGGCCCGGGAAAGCTGGGTTACTCGTGATTAATCCTCGTTTCTTGGGGCAATATTATGAAAGACTGGAGGTTGTAGGCATGAAACGTATATATGATTTCCTAAGATTTTGGCCTGCCGCGACAAGAGCGGCCTTTTCATCAGCGAGTCTGATTCCAGTATTATTAGGATCCGCCATCGCGGCCCATGATGGATATTTTAACCCATGGATACTTATGTTGAGCGCTGTCGGGGTACTGTCCCTGCACCTCGGGGCGAACCTTGTCAATGATTACTATGATTTCACAAGCGGTGCAGACGTCGCCAGGGACAGCCGGACACCATTTTATGGAGGTGGGACTATACTGGTCCAGGGGATCCTTACCCCCCAACAGGTGAGACAAGCTTACAGGTTGCTATTCCTGACGGCATTCATAGTAGGCCTCGTTCTGGCTATGGCACGAGGAATAGGAGTGCTGGCCTTTGGTCTTGCAGGATTCCTCGGAGGTTATTTCTATACAGCACCGCCATTGCAGCTTTCATATAAAGAGCTTGGCGAGGCTACAATAGGGCTGTGCTTCGGGCCACTTACCATCGCGGGAGCATACCTCGCGCAAACTGGTACCATTACCATAGAAACCATCGTTGCCTCAATCCCTGTAGGACTCCTCGTCGCTGCTATAGTCCTTGTAAATGAATTTCCGGACCGAGGGGCTGACTGCGCGGCGGGCAAACGGACACTCGCAGTCGGCCTGCCACTGCATATGGCATTTCTCCTTTATGCAGCCCTAGTGCTTATGCCATTTCCAATCATCGGCGCAGCCATACTTTTCAAGATACTTCCACACACTGGGATTGCTACATTTATCGCGCTTCCTCTAGCCATATATGCTCTAAGACAACTACGACTGACATATTTCGGTCCAGCCACACAAAGGATATGTGCCCTTTCGGATGATCATCACGATACCCAGTCTGCCCGGGAGGATGCCTGCGTTATCGGCCAGGATGCTCCCGCCTTATGCCATCAAAATCCTCAGGTTGCCTTTCGGCGCGGCATTTCTCCCGATTCTCGCCAGGTGGCCGCCAGCATTGCCACAATCTTGCTTCATTTCACGGTGGGAGTTCTTCTTTCGATAAGCCATACCTGGAGGATCTGAGCGTGCAGGAAACTGTTCAAAGATTCTCACAGCCTCTATATGTTACGACAACGCTTAGAAGTTGCCGCAGCTCCAAGATGGGCAGCCAGTCTAACAGAGTGGCGTTAGACTTCGGCTGCCTATAGATCACCAAATCCAGAGCTGAAAGATAACCTGGCTGTATCACCACGCGGTTGCTAGGCGCGCTACGCACAATCAGCTCATATTCTTAGATTCGAGCTTGGCCACCTATATATGCTTTGCTTTCAATTGATATATGATGAGTCACAAGAGGCTTCGTTGTGAGCCTGCCGCTATTCACAAGGGAGTAGGCCGGGTAAGTGGAATAAGTGGAACAGAAACAAGGGAAACACTCTTCTAAGGAAGGGTAACAGTTGCCAGGGCAAGCATAACAACCGTAACGTTATCTGGGTACATTAGGTAGAGTTCTTGCTTTGGGCTCGGGAGGACATGCGGGAGTTCGGAGTCGAAAGCGACCCGTATGTGGAGATAGGGGGTGTTTGGATGCCGCGGTCAATCTCACCGAGTGTCTATAACATACTCCGGCTTTCGGATGCTATGGGGTTCGTGGGATCTCTTGTGCCAGGTCACTATCCGGAGCTTTTAGCGGTGTCAAAGACTGAGTTTGTGCCCATGGAAGGCTCCCAGTTTGGAGGCGTGCTGGCGTATCGGACCAAGAAAGAAGTATTCGGGGCGATGCGCACGGTGGTAGCAATGTATGCCTACTCAAACTCTCGGTCTGGAGGCGATGCACCGGCTAGCCAGTTAGTAACAGGAGTGCAGGGTCGGAAACCCTTGTGGTACCTGGGTTCTCGTTTTTGTCTGTTCGCTAACTAGGAAAGTCCCGCTAGGCTCCGGGCAATCACACTCAAAACCGTACACTTCGTCCAGTTCGATATCCTCCACCTCTAGTTTAAGTAGTTCACGGATTTCCTCCATGGTGCTCTGTCACCTCCTCCCCTTAGTGCCTAACTGGCCCCCAAACTTGTTAATGTCTGTCTTTTGTGCCGTGATACATTTCCCGGTATAATTCACAGGTACACAGAAGTTCATAGTGTGATCCATAGTGCCTGACTCTCCCGTTGTCGAGAAGCAGGACTTTATCAACCTTATCACAGATATCCATGTCGTGGGTAATAATCAACACCGTCTTTCCGTTCAAATAGTCCAACAGACACGATAAGACTCGCCGTTTGGTTGGCACATCGAGTGACGAAGTAACTTCATCCAGCATGTATACACACGCGTCTTTTACCAGCGCCCGAGCCAGTGCAATTCTTTGCTGTTGGCCTCCTGACAACCCTGTTGAACCCTTGTTTAGCCTAGTGTCATACCCATCTGGCAAATCCTTGGCAAATTCGGCTGCCCCAGCACATGCCGCTGCTCGATGAACTCTATCTGGACAAGCGTTCAGATTCCCAAACAGGATATTCTCGTAAAGCGTGCCCGCGAACAGACTCGGTTTTTGGAAAACCACACTGATAGTCCTTCTGACCACATCTATAGGTAATTTGGTAATGTCTACCCCATCGATTTTGATCGAACCCCTAGATGGAGTCTGAAAGCCCAAAAGCAGCTCAACTAGTGTACTCTTCCCAGCACCGTTCTTCCCAACTACCGCGACCTTCTCGCCGGGCATTACGGCAAAGGAAACTCCATCCAGGACAGTTTCTCTACCATAGCTAAATCCGACCTCATCAAACTCAATTTTGCCCTTGAAATCTGGCGCTTCCATAAGCTTCGCATTTTGGGTAGTATAAGTCGAATCTTGAAACAAGCAAAGCACACGACTTGCGGAGACAACCCCTCGACTTAATCGTTCGTAATTGTGTGCGAACTGGTTTATAGGACCTGTAAGGACACCTGCATAGGTAATGAAAGCTGACAAATCGCCAGCAGTCATTTCTCCTTGCACAACTTTTTTGCCTCCCACAAAAAGAATCATCGCCGCCCCTAAGGCGTATATCGCTTGGTTGCTCATACCCAATAGCTCGCTCCAAAAGGTGCTTTTCATACCGTTCCGAGTAATCGTCTTACTGATGTTGACAAACTTGTCATTCATCATTTGCTGATTGCAGAACGCTTGTATGTCTTTAATACCCTGTAGGCATTCCTCAATAAATGAAAAAAGTAATCCGTTAGTTGATCGGAACGAAGCCCAGACCTTTCTCGAAAAGACGCTGACTAGTTTCCCGGTCACGCCCATGAAAACCGCCACCGGTAAATAGATGAGGGATAATTCAAAGTCAAGCGAGATGAGAAAGTATAGTGTAAAGGCAAAAGATATTATGGAGCCGCCAAGCCAAAAGAGAGGGCTAGTAAAAGAGTCCGCCATTGTCTCCACATCATCATTTATTCTTGACAATAACTCCCCAGTAGGGTGTTTCTCAAAAAAAGTTGCTCGCTGACTGAGTAGTTTTGAGAAGAAATCTTGCCTAATATTCAATGCGAGCAGTCTTTTAAAGTAATCACCAGTCGTTGCACTCACCAAATAAGCTGCAGCAGCAGACACCCGTACCGCAAATAGGATTACCGCGGCTCTCCCTGCTGCGGCAAGGTTTCCAGCAACTGCCTCATCCACCACTGCCTTAATTAGCCTTATAGGATATGCACCTAAAGCCCCTCTAGCAATAAGGCCAATCATTACGGCAAGTGGTAACCACCACATATTGCGAGAATACGTTATTAGAGTGCACCAATAAGAAAACCTGTCTTCTTTCATAGAAACTACTCTCTCCCATCGAGATTGCCGCACCTCATTTTGCTGGCAACACTCTTTTAGATGCCTAACAAGCCCGCTATCAGGAGACCTCATTCACAAAAGCTACAATGGCCTCAGCTGCTTTCCTAGTACCGTCATTCACTTCTGACGTTGTGAATGCTTCCCTAACCAGCGTTCTCCAGTTAGTTGACCTTGCAGTTGCAACCAAACTCTCCAAGAATTCCGGCCCAACATGGGTTAAGGTGGACCCCAATGTCAAGACACAATTTAGGATAGGTTTAAGCTATAATCATCTCCTTCCTATGTGGTAGAAGTACCTTAAGAGGGTAGTACCTACAAAGGGGGAAGTACCACCAGGAGAGGACGGCACCTCCAGAAAGGGGAGGGCACCCCACGGTGACACCACCAGAACCCTCTTAGAGCCCACTGAGAGGCCCTAAATCCGTCGTAACGTCAAGCACATATGATTTGCCTTGCTGAACCATTTATCACCTCCTTGGGGACGCTGAAATACATCTCCGCCGGAGTTTGATAGTCTATGGATTGGTGAAGCCTCTCGTTGTTATACTGCTCAATATACCGGCCAATCCCTTGGCGTGCCTCCCGTGGACTTTCATATTCGTGCATATAAACCTCTTCATACTTCAAAGATCGCCAGAAACGCTCCGTGAAGATGTTGTCAGTAGCTCGTCCCTTACCGTCCATACTGATCTGTACCCCTGCCTCCCGTAAGATGCCTATATACTGTGGACTCGTAAATTGGCTCCCTTGGTCACTGTTTAAAACCTCCGGCTTGGCTTGGATCAGACCCTTACGAACAGCACTCAAAACAAACGGGGTTTCAAGAGTCTGATCCAGCTCCCAGGCCACTACGTATCGGGAATACCAGTCGCTAATCGCAACAAGGTACATCCAGCCTTACTTCAGGCGAATATGGGTGATATCAATGCCCCAGACTTGATTTGGATGATCCGCTGTAATCCCTCGTAGAAGATATGGGTAAACCCGGTGTTCGCTGTTTCGCTTGCTGAGATTGGGGCCAGGGCATACGCCCTGAATCCCCATCTCACGCATGTGCCGCTATTCGCCTTGCGGTTAACCATGAACCCTTCCCTACGCAACTGGGCCGATATCCGCCGCGAACCGTAGTAGGGATACTTTGTGTAAATCTCATCTATCCGGTGTTTAAGGCTAATCTCTTCTAAAGAGGGCTTGACTGGCTTGTAGTAAAGGCTTGAGCGATTTAGACCCAAGAGCTTCGCCTGAGTCTTAATCGACAGCTCCCGGTCTTTGCTCCTATCTACCATGGCAAGCCTCTCCGACTGGGGCAATTCAGAAACCTTTTTTTAAACCACGCGATCTGCGTGGTAAGACGGCCAATTTCCGCATAGAGTTCATCCAATTTGGCTTCATACTCACCCTTGACTTTGTCAACGCCTTTCTTGTCGTCTGTAAACAGCTGGGGTAGGCTCTCGATTGCCTGCTTCTTCCACTTATGAAGCACATTAGGATGAATTCCATGCTCGGACGACATCTGAGCTATGCTCTTTTCTTCCTTAAGCAGCTCAAGGACAACCTGTGCCTTAAAAGTTGGTGAATATTGCTTCTTCATGTCCCTATTATAGCTTAAAACTTGCCGCCCTCGTGTCTAAAATCTTGGGTCCATTATACCTTGTCTGCTTCCTTTTTCTTACTTATGCTGCTTTCCATTTTTCTGGTTCAGGTTTTGCACAACTCAAGTAGATTAGTCTCAGGTTATATGTGTTCGGCCCAATTTTCTGGGCCATGTGCTGATATACGGAGTCCGAAAGGTTTTCTTCGTCTTTGAGGGCGTCTGGAAACCTTCTGAAGAAAAGCGTCACGACTCTTCGATAGTCATTTACGGTGCGCTCCCTGAGCCCCTGTGCCTTCTTCATTAGAAGGAACCTGGCCAAAGCCTCCTCCCAGGAGATGCCTGCCATGATGGGAGTCTCTGGCTGCCGGAGCGATCTGAGCGCTTTGGTTTCTTTCGCCTTCGACATAATCTTGCCGCGCATTACGGTGGTTTCTTTCATATCGACCCCTCCTAATGGAGGGCTCAAAGCGCTTCTGTATGGGGAGATCTATGGGTTTCGTGGCAGGTCCGTTGTCCTTTTCGGCTAGTCCGTTATCCTTTAAACCGGGCAGCGGACTATCCCTTTCCGGTAGCCCGGCGGGGTAGGGCCCCCGCCGCCCGCGAAGCGGCGCAGCGGACTGATTTTGGCGGTTTGTCAAAATTTGGCGCGCCCGGAGGGATTTGAACCCCCGACAAGCAGATCCGAAGTCTGCGGCTCTATCCGGGCTGAGCTACGGGCGCACGTTACGAAAGGCTGATAAGGTTTACCCAAATAAACCTTAGCCCAAAACATCATTCTTGTCAAGATGACCGCCATACTGGGTATGTGTCAAGAAAACTGGGGCAGTCTTCCCCCTTGATTTGAAATCCACTTTTTGGTTGTAATCCTTGTCACACAACATAGAGGATACGGGCTCAATGATCCTCTCGCCGGGAACCTCGACGAAGCGGGCTTACACAAGATAATACACCCGCAGCCCTAGTGCTCCAGTATTAGCGGCTGTGATCTTGCATGCCATCGTCTCCACTGGATTGGCCCCTCGAAATACAGTAGCCCCCCACCCTCTGTGTT
>JABLXA010000022.1:0-35000 GCA_013178415.1 Bacillota bacterium
AGTAATGTTCAAGCTGGCTACAGCAAAAGAGTTATATGATCCATCCAAGGTTTTAGGTCACTATCGAGAGGCACAACTTAAGGCCGCCTAGAAGAGAAAAAGGTTTAACGTCTTGGGTGGGGGAAGCCGTTTCATCCCATTAGGGCAATGACCCTGTAACAGAGTAAAGCATGCCCCACCCGCCCTCAGAAGGCAGAACGAAGGACTGTAAGGCCATGAGCCAGTGAGACATGATAGGGTAAGCCGAGGGTATGTATATGGGTTGGGGATCCTCCCAAGGCGTTGAATTTGAGGAAATAAGGAAGGCTGTGGATATGACGCAGCTGTGGACTTATGGATAACCCCTTTGGGGTTACCCACAGGGTCCACAGCCGCTTGGACAACGCTTCGCGTTGCCCACATATCCACAGCCCCGACGACTACGCCGGTTTAATCTATTGAAAAATGGAGAGAAGGCGAGATCGAGAGAGCTAACTTTAAAACATTGAGATAGGGATGAAAATCCCCCAAAGTTGGCGCCGCTATTTTCGGGGCAGAGGCGCAATGTAAGGTGGAAGAGTCATATATGGGCAGACTCATTTCTATTACAACATTCCCGATAAATCTCTCTTTTCCTGCCTCTGTCCTGATATCTAGCGCCCCTGCGCCAGGCAGCTTTTCGCCAGTTCCGGTCCGATAGTACTCGCCAAGTAGCTGATAGCCGCCACATATGGCGAGGACAACTACGCCGTTCTCGATGGCATCGATCAGGGAGTCCTTCTTCAGTGCCACAAGATCCTGGCAAACGAGTCTCTGCTCCTTGTCCTGGCCGCCGCCGAAGAAAATTAGATCGAAGGCGCGGAAATCAACCTTGTCCCCAATAGATACAGGATGTATCTCGATCTCAATTCCCCGCCAGGATGCCCTCTTGCAAAGAGTGAGTATATTCCCCCTATCGCCATATGTATTCATAAGATCAGGATAAAGATGACATATGACGAGCTTCATATCGCTATTCCCCATTTCTTCATTTACCCATCGCTTCATTATCAGGGCTTCCGGATATCATGCCCTCCAGAATTCCCGGGCATGAGCCTTGTGCCGTATATGTTCTCTCATTTCAAGCATGGCTGTATATGTGGGAAGGATATAGAGCGTCTCTCCAGGCAATAATCCTTGTAGGCCCAGCTCCAGCGCTTTCCCGAGACTACCTTCGACTATTATCTTCTCTGGATCGACCCCTGCATATTTGAGCCGGATCGCAAGATCCTCCGCCCTAGTGCCTGATGCGATTATGCTCTTTATCAGGGAAGGATTCTTTGCCAGAAGCTCCATATCTACATCCCAAATCCATGATATATCTCTTCCGTCCGCGAAATTGTCATTCAGGCACGCCACGATGGTCTTCCCAGCACCTTCTGCGGCTATAGTCTTGATTACCTCATTGAACCCCACCGGGTTCTTTACAAGCGCGATCAGGATGTTCTTCTCTCCGATCTTTAGATTCTCCATCCTGCCGAAAGCGCTAGACGTGCTGGCGATCCCTTTCTCTATGGTTTCTCTTGGGACATCGAGCACAAGACAGCATGAAATAGCGGCAAGACAATTGTAGACATTGTAAAGACCTGGAAGACTGAGGGATACCTTTATGAAATCATATTCGCCACCTCGGTTGAAGCCGACAGTAAAAGTGGCCCCGTGGTTTCCTTGCATTTCTATATTGAAAGCGCTAAAATCTGGCACTGGTCGAGAAAGACCACAAACAGGGCAGAGATATTTGCCCAGGTGGCCATAGGTGACTGAGGAATATTTATAATATGCTCCGCAGTTTGTGCAGCTTCGTGCGTCCTGTGGCCTATATTCCGATATGTCATTAGGTTCGATGCTGTCTACGCCTGTGTCTGTGCGGCGGCCCGACTCCAAAGGCGCATTTTCATGGGGAGCTGATCCTGCAGCCGGATCCTCGATACCGTAGAATACGGCGCTGCATACGCTCGCCGTGGCGAGGCTTGCAACCAGGGGATCGTCGGCATTCAATATGAGAGTGCTTCCGGCGGGAACATCCTCGAGCGCCATGCGAATCAGCGCAAGGGCGGTATCTACTTCCCCGTAGCGGTCGAGTTGGTCCCTGAAGCAATTGGTCACCAGCACAACTAGCGGTTTTATATCACTCATTATATATCTTAGGTTGGCCTCATCGACCTCAAATACCGCAGCGTCCGCATGAAGCTCCCCTAAGAGACTGCACTTTTCAATGACGGCCGATATGATCCCGCTTATCATGTTTGCCCCTGATCTATTCCATATGATGCGCAGGCCGTGATGCCTCAGGCATTCCGCTATCATCCGGGCGGTGGTAGTCTTCCCATTGGAGCCCGTGATGATAATGGAAGTTAGATTGGCCTTATCCAGGAGCCGCTTCAGTATATGCGGTTCTATGCGGCGCGCTAGAGCCCCGGGTAGAGAAGAACCTCCTCCCCGCCCAAAGAACCTGCTTGCAAATGCGCATATTTTGCCAGTGATTATTGCAATCCATATTCGCATATCGACGGACTCCCTTGCTGTTTTCGCCACTATCAAAGACTGTCAATTGGTGCTATTCCCAATCATATGATCCCCTATATACGGGTATAACTCTATGTCTGTCTTAATCTACCAGGGATAGATTAAAGCAGCATTAAAGGGGCAAAATAACTATTTTAAGGCGAGCAAGCGGGAAACTAATCTCTAGCTTTTACGTTTATAGTCTTAGATCGTATTTTGTCAAATCTGACCATAATAAAAATGCAGACCGGCTGGAGGGGGATCCAAAAATGAGACGTTTCAACGCCCTAACACATTCATTGGCGGTTTTGTCCTTTCTCTTGCTACTTCTTTGTGCTGGATTTTCCTCCGACATCCATGCAAGGAGGCTATCTGATGAAGCCATGACAGCCTCCCCCGGCATGCCGGATATATTCCCCCCTAGGTACCACGATCGCGTCATTGTCTTGATGTACCACCAGATTGGCTTTCAACATCAGAGACGGGGAGTCATCCCGCCTGAATTATTTGATGCTCATATGTTATATCTCAAACAAATGGGTTTTAAACCCATCTCCCGTAGCCTGTTCGAGGATTTTCTGGACCGGAAGGCCAAGGTACCCAATAACGCCATTCTCATAACTTTTGATGATGGATATGAAAGCTTTTACAAATATGCCTATCCTATTCTCAAGAAGTATCGATTTCCTGCCATTGACTTCGTCATTGTAGGATATACTCCAAATTTTGGTATCGCCCTAGCCCGGAAAGTGAGTGTTCCACATCTTTCATGGGCTGAAATGGAGGAAATGGAGAGAAGTGGACTTGTTTCTATAGAGTCGCATACCTTCGACTCACATTACTATGCCCCTGTCGATAAGCTTGGGCGCAAGCGGCCGGTCCTTATATCGCGTGTCTATGATCCAAAGATTGGGAAGCAGGAGAGCGAGGATGAATATGAAAGGCGTGTATGGTGTGATCTATGGCTTGCAAAAAGCCTTTTAGAAGAACATCTTCATAAACAGATAACATCTCTTTGTTTTCCCTATGGCGCATATAATTCAACTGTAATAAAGCTCGCCCGCGATGTGGGGTACCGATATTTCTATACGGTCAGAAGCGGTGTAAATAGGCCAGGTCGGGGAATTGCGCTCATAAAAAGGATCTCCGCCGGCGACTCATATATCACGATCCCAGAACTCAACCGGCGGATCATACAGGTATTGTCGCCAGCTCCCCCTCTTTTGAATATAACCGCAAGAATAAAGGCGGTATCCGCCCGTATGAACCTTACAAGGGCTGCGCGCCGTGTTAACGCGGCAGAATCGAAAAATCACAGGCCATGATCGACATGGGTCGTTTTGGGATGCTCCTTTTGCTCCCTAACGGACTTATCGCGGGCTGAAAGAGCGGTTGCTATCGCGATTCCCATGGCCGCGCCTGCCAGGACATCCATGGGATAGTGCATTCCAACATATAGGCGGGAGAAACCTGCGATCGCTGCAAGCACCAGCAAGAATGGCCTGAGCTTTCTATATTCAAGTCCGTATACTTGCGCCAGGGCGAAGAGCACGGCGGCGTGGCCGGAAGGGAATGAGTCGGATGAACCGCCGAAAGGCCGGGGCCTTTCAATCAGATGCTTAGCAATTTGAACAGCTATGCCAGAAAGGATCAGTGCCTTGACTGCGCTGACAGCCACGTTTTTGCCATGCTTATCTCCCAAAAGGTATGTCGCAAGGCACAGGATGAGCAGCACCAGGCCATCTCCGAGGTAGGTGACCCAGGGCATGGTTAGGTCAAAGAACCTGCAATGGGTATAGGCGCGAAGAGCCGTAAGCAGCCGGGAATCCATCCCGAGGGCGAGGTCAATGTAATGATGAAGCATCTTTCGACCCCTTTCCTGCCAGCACGCGCGGGCTGTGCGGATTAATAGGGAGTTTTACCACAAAGGTGCTACCCTCGCCAGGTTTGCTCGCCACTTCTATGACGCCATCATGAATCTGAACTATGTTTTTTGCTATGGCAAGACCAAGCCCGCTGCCGCCCTGGCTTCTTGAACGAGCCTTATCCACCCGGTAAAATCGTTCAAAGATGTGAGGAATATGTTCCGGGCCGATTCCGGGGCCCGTGTCTTTTACTGCGATCACTGCATTCGAGCTATCTCTCCCCACCGTGATGGACACTTCCCCACCATGGGGCGTATATTTGACTGCATTATCAAGGAGGTTTAGGAACAGGCGCACGAGTTGATCCTGATCCCCGGTGAGGATGAGAGTGTCGGGTCCGCTGAGGTTCACGGATATGCCCTTTGAACAAGCAATGGACCAGATTTGCTCTGTCAGCCCCTTCAGCAGCGCCATTATATCCAGCTGCTCGGGATGAAATGTTATTTTGCCTATATCGCTTCGCGCCAGGGTAAGGAGATTCTCTGAAAGATGAGCCAGCCTATCCACCTGGATTTCCAGTTCCCCCAAGACTTTTCTGTATTCATCCGCTTTTCGCGGCTTTGTCAGGGCGACATCAATACTACCTTTCATTATGGTAAGAGGGGTGCGTAGCTCATGGGCCGCGTCTGCCGTAAATTGGCGTTCTCGACGAAATGCGGCTTCCAGCCTTTCCAGCATGTCGTTGAATGTACTGGCGAGTCTTCCAACTTCATCATTTGGCAGCTTCATATCCAACCGCCGTGTGAGGTCCTCTGCGCTTATGGATTGGGCCAGTCTTGTGAGGCGGTCAATGGGACCGAGCGCCCGACCTGACAAAAATAGACCCCCGAGAGTGGCTATAACCGCGACCAGCGGGATGCCCAGGAGCAAAAGCGCCCCCACTCGTTTAAGGGTATTTTCTACCCTATCCAGAGGCTCGGCCACCTGGAGGATGTATCTCGGCCCCGAGCCATGATTGTAGCCACCTGGTAAGGGAAGGGTGTATACCCTCCATGGCCTGCCTGAAATCTGCTTAGTCTCGAAGCCCTCCACGACATTGGGACGCGGAAGCACAGGGTAATGACCGAATCCATCCAATGTATTTCCGTAGGCGTCGGTGAGGCGCATGGTAAAACCCCGGCCTTCCATGCGGCTGGCAATATTCCCATGTTCATCAGCATTTTGGAAGGACGGTTTTCCGTTTTCATTGTCAACGCCGCGGAGGGCCTGCGTAGCCACCAGTTGAAGGGTCGAGTCAACTTCAGCATAAAGTCCTCTTGCGAGATTAAAATAGAAAAAGCCCCCGAATGCTGCAAGTGTAACTCCTACCAGGAGCACATACCATAATGTAAGACGAATGCGTATGGGCACGGAATTTCTCATCTTTTCTCTCCGATCCTTTTCTCCTCGATCCTGTTTTCAAGCCTTTTTACTTCTCCGTCGTCGATTTTGTATCCTACCCCACGCACTGTCTGAATGAGTTTTGGCTGGAAGTCAGCGTCAATCTTCTGGCGAAGATAGCGAATATAGACATCAACGATATTAGACTCGCTGTAAAAGTCAAAATTCCATACATGCTCGGCGATCTGGGTGCGACTCAGAACCTGACCTTTATGGCGCATCAGAAGCTCAAGCAAGGCATATTCCCTCAGGGTGAGATCGATGACACGGCCCCCTCGTTCCGCGCGGCGGGTCGCGGTATCAAGTATGAGATCCCCTGCCTGTAGGCGCGCTGGCGTGACTTCCCGCGGGCGGCGCAGAAGTGCACGTAAACGCGCAAGTAGCTCCCTGAAGGCAAAAGGTTTTACCAGGTAATCATCAGCCCCTGCATCAAGCCCTTCAACACGATCATCTATTGTATCCCTGGCCGTGAGCATGAGGATTGGGGTCTTGATTCCCCTTTTACGTAATTCCTGGCATACGCTTATCCCGTCTTTTTTCGGCAGCATTATGTCCAGTATAAGAAGATCATATTGAGCGCTCTCAGCGTAATCGAGCGCAGATTCCCCATCTTGGGCCACATCCACCGCGTAACCTTCCTCCTCAAGACCCTGCTTAATGAAAGCTGCGATCTTTGGCTCATCTTCTACTATGAGAACCCGCAACATGGTCACCCCCGGATCTGACTATTTCTAACGCCTCTCTCCCTGCAAATGCCATCCGGCGCCTATCATAAACAGGATAGTAGATTGATGCAGAGAACGCAACAAAGAGGTGCACGCGTGCAAAAGAAGTGCACGCGTGCACGCGGCAGCGAAGATGGGTACCCCTCGCCATCGGATGCGGCGGTGGGAGTGGATACTCCATCAGCATCTCGCAGTAGGGCCACGGCTAAAAGCGGCCGGGAGGACCTCCCATACCCTTTGAGTGGCTTGGCCTTGGATCAATGCCGCGGCGCGCCGGGGGTATGGTGCCATTAACCATCTGCCTTCAAAGTGTAGCGGATTTTGCACCCTCACTTATCCAGGGCGCAATTGTTTCGGTAGGATTAGAACTCATGCTGTCCGTCGAAATTCCCCTCTTCATATCCAGGCGTGCCAGGAGCTTCTATTGGATCCTGGCCCGAGGCCTCTTCAGATTCTGATTCATTCTCTTTCTCGGCAGCTACCTTCTCATCATCGGCTCCTGCCTGAGATTGGCCGGATGCCATCTGGGTTGGAGCAGGGGCCTGGGTTGGGGCAGAGACTACTGGGGCTCCCTGTTGGGCCGGGCTCCCCGCATCGGAGGCGCTGGTCCCTGCTTTTGCATATGCAAGAAGCGAGATAGAGAGCGCAACGCAAAACACCAGGAGTATCCCTATTGCTTTTACCTTCCGTGACATAGATGTCACCTCCATGAAATTATCGACGCCGGGGATTTTATCCTCACATCGTTGAGCATTATGTATACCTCCTGCTCTTAGATTTTGGATCATTCCCCCGACTGCTTTTAAGTCTATCCGCACATAGTGAAAAATCCATGAGAACTGCATTAGAATTTTCTAATCTACGCTGAAGCGCCAGATTCGTCTCCCACCCTATAATGACTGCAAAGTAGAAGTTTCGTGCCACGCATAGCCTCTTTTCAGGGTAGACCCCCATGCCGCTGAGGCGTCACCACCAGAGAAATGGAAATGCCTCCGGCGGACGGACCTATTTTCAAGCCATTGGACAGCATCCGAGCGGTGTCGAAAATCATGAGCGAAGCAGAACAGACGACCCTCCTGGCGCTCAACGCTGCCATAGAAGCGGCGAGAGCAGGGGAACATGGCAGGGGGTTTGCCGTGGTCGCTGACGAAGTCCGGAAACTTGAGGTTGAGGCCGGGACTCTTGTAGCTCAAGAAGCCGGGAATGCGCTAAGTGAGATATTCGATGGGGCAAATGGCGCTGAAAAAGTCATGAGGGACCTGGCATCCTCGGCCAGGGCGCTTAAAGAGGCCAGTCTCAATGTAGGCCTACTTTTATGGTTTCGGAGGATCGATTTTCAATGTTGTGATCAGCACTGCGGTGGTTTTTACAGTTGAGACTCATAAGCACAACTTGATTTGGGAGATTTCATATCTAGCAACGGGTGTATGTAGCTTTCGTAGGTAAATGAAGCCGGAAATCTTGGTAATGCTTTACTATTAAGGGCCAGATAGATGACCACTTGCCGCCGGGTGGCAAATATTTTATCACCTTGGCCGGCAAGTGATGTACATCAGGTATTGGCTCAGACGCGTGATGTACATCACGTGATGGCTTCGAATGGTGGTGTGGGGAAGTTGTCACCCTTAGCCTGACGTCCGCCGGGAAGGCCTCCCTTCATGAATTGGAAACAGTGCGACTCAACGCGCTCATTGAGCTTCTGGCTCCCTTAGATCCTGATGAGAAACGGATTCTCACAGGTCTTATACAAAAGATTACCCGCTTTGCAGGGCGCCGGGAAGATGCAGAAAGCGAGGCGACTATACATGAGACAGATGATCGAGACCATTGACCTGACCAAGATTTTTGGCGCCCATAAGGCCGTAGATGGCATATCGTTTGGGGTGGACCAGGGCGAAGTGTTTGGATTGGTGGGGCCCAATGGCGCAGGAAAGACGTTGGCCTCGATCCTGTAGCACGCCGAAATGTTTGGAATCACATAAGGAGCCTTCGCGAGACTTATAACACAACGATCCTCCTGACAACCCATTATATGGATGAAGCAGAGAGCATGTGCAGCAGGCTTGTCATTATGCATCTGGGGCGGATTTCAGCCATTGGGACCCCGGAAGAACTCAAGAGGCAAACTGGTAGGGAAAATGCGACTCTTGAAGACGCTTTTGCCTATTTTACCGGGACAACCATAGAATCAGGAGGGACTTTGCGTGATACCATCAGAACCAGAAGGACAGCTCGCAGGTTGGGTTGAGGAATCCGGGGACAAACAGGCTGGGAGTTTCTTGAAGGGCATCGGCTCCATAATTTTGAAGTCTTATGCCATGGCGGAAATGGAGGTCCGCAAGTTGAGGCATGATCCTACCGAGCTCATAACGCGGGCCGTGCAGCCAATCCTGTGGCTTACCATCTTTGGCCAGGCGATGAGCAGGATCCGCGCCGTGCCCACCGGGGGATTCACATATCTACAGTTTATGACCCCGGGAATTCTGGCGCAGTCTGTCGTTTTTATCTCCATCTTTTATGGACTGTCTATCATATGGGAGCGCGATATGGGGGTGCTTCAGAAATTCCTCGTCACTCCCACGCCCCGCGAGGCGCTGGTGCTTGGCAAGATGATCTCCGCAGGCATAAGGGGGATAAGCCAGGCTATTATCGTTCTTTTTGTTGCTGCCATTCTCCAGGTTCATCTTCATGTGACCTTCTTGCGGGTATTGGGTGTAATCCTGGTGATCATGCTGGGCGCAGGCTTCTTTGCAGGATTCTCTATGATCATTGCCTCAATCGTCAAGACCCGAGAAAGATTCATGGGAATGGGACAGATCATAACGATGCCGCTCTTCTTTGCGTCTAATGCGCTATACCCAATCAGCATCATGCCATTATGGCTTCGATTTATATCAGTTGCAAACCCTTTGAGCTATATCGTCGAAGCTCTCCGGAGTCTTCTCGTGGTGGGGGATCTCACTCGCCTGCCTCTGGACATTTGCGTTTTGGCCGTGGCATGTTTGGCGGTGACTGTGATAAGCGCGCTTATGTATCCAAGGGTGGTTACCTGAGTTCCCCGCAGCTCGCTCCGGCTCAGGACGACCTGTTCCTGTCATAATGGCTTACTCCTCATCCTCGCGGTAAAGAGCACAAGGCAAGTAATAGTGGCAAGACCGGAAAGGACACCGGCGGCGAGATAGGCATTCTTGATGGCGATAAGAAATGGTATCTCCCGTCCGGTGGCAACCTGAAGAGATTCCCTCCATGCGAAAATGGCTCCGGCGATGGCGATGCCGGCTACCATGCCCACGTTACGAGTGGTAGCCAGCACTCCTCCTGCTGTGCCCAGGCGGTCTCGAGGAACTGAGCCCATGACTGCACTATTGTTCGGGGACTGAAAAAGGCCCGTCCCCAGCCCAAATAGAGATAATCGCCAGGCTATGTCAAAGCCTCTCGCGCCTGTATTGATGGAAACAAGGGCAAGCGCGGCAAGTGTACATAGTGAGGACCCCAGGAAGGCTGGTATTCTATGCCCAATCCTGTCAGAGAGAATCCCTGCAATTGGCGCGATCAACAGCACGGTTAGGGGGAAAGCCGTCATGACAATGCCCGCGCGCGCCGCGGGGAAATCCAGCGCCCTTTGCAGCAAGAAAGGGGTGGAGAAAACGACAACATATTGCGTCATGAAATTCAGCAATGCAGCTACATTAGCCGTAGAGAAGATCCTATTATTGAAAAGGCTGAGGTCCAGCATGGGTTCTGGCCTGCTCTTCTCCGCATAAATGAATGAGATCCCAGATACGACCGCAGTCCCGCCCACAAACAGGACCGGCCAGGACCAACCCATAGCCTGGCCTCTGCTAACAAACACTAATAGCGAGGTCAGCGAAAGGGCGGCCAGGAGTGATCCAGGCCAGTCAAATGAATGGGAAACTTTTCCGGTTTTGACATCGGGAATTAGATTCTGGCTCAAAATACAGGCAATCAGGCCGACAGGCACATTAATGTAAAAGATCGACCGCCATCCAAGGCTGCTCACCAATAATCCCCCGAGGCTCGGCCCAAGGGCAAGCCCCAGAGCAACCGACATGCCATTCATGCCGAGCGCCCTTCCTCGTTCCGCAGGAGGAAAAACTGCCGTGATTATGGCAGGGGCTGTGGCCATGGTCATTCCGGCCCCTATTGCCTGAATAGCCCTGAATGCCACCAATGCGCCAAGATTTGGAGCAGCCCCGCAGGCGATCGAGGAGATGGTAAATAGAAGTAATCCATTTATATACAGCCTTTTGAAGCCAAACATGTCCCCCAGTCGTCCGAAGGAAAGGAGCAGGCTGCTTAGCGCAAGAAGATAAGCCATGGACACCCAGCCAACCGTGCTGGGTTGCACATGAAAGGCACTTGCTATGGTCGGGAAGGCAATATTAACTACACTGGCGTCGATAGGCCCCATGATACCTCCGATTAAAATGGCGGCCAGGATGCGCCAACGATTCCCATATTCCTGTTGCCAATCAATTTGCATATGAAAGGCCATGGCCATTACCTCGCATTCGCCAAATGGAGAAAATATCGCTACCAGTATAGCACACAAGGGGAGGGTCGGAAAAGTCTCTTGACGAGTATACGAGGATATGAAAGGGCTATTCCTTTATTAGCCTGGCTGCGGTAAAATCAAGTTAATATGAGGCCACTGTCATCGATTTTTTCATCCACAATTCTAACCAGGAGCGCTGCCGGCGAATTCTTTGCGGGGATCAGGACGGCCATACCCATTATGTTGGGTTATATTCCAATAGGGTTCGCGTATGGAGTGCTGGCCCGCCAGGCAGGGTTATCAGTGACGCAGGCGACTGCCATGTCTCTTGCAGTATATGCAGGATCGTCTCAATTCATCGCTATTGCCATGCTTACTTCAGGCTCTAGTCCACTCGCCATCATTTCGACGACTTTTCTGGTGAATTTGAGACATCTGCTTTTCAGCGTCTCCTTGGTAACTTATCTCCGTCGTTTTTCCATACCAGCTTTAGCAGCGCTTTCGTTTGGAATTACCGATGAGACCTATGCTGCAGGAATCGGCCGGTACTCACAGGAGGAACCACGATTTCCGATGGTTCTGAGTCTGCATCTGGCATCTTATCTCTCCTGGGCTATTGCTTCACTAGCCGGGGCATCTGTTTCTTCTATTGTTGGGAATGCGTCAAACCTTGGCTTCGATTTTGCGTTGCCTGCCATGTTTATCGCTCTTCTCATCCCGCAACTGAAAAACAGGATTACGATCATTGTAGCGCTATCATCAGCTCTTATTTCTCTGGGGGTTTTGATGACGGGCTGGAGCAGCTGGAACATAATCATAGCCACATTGGTCAGTGCCACCTTGGGGGTGTTGCTGGATAAATGGACGAAGCGAAATTCCTGATAATGATCGCGGGAATGTTTGCAGTTACATACATTCCGCGGGCTCTGCCACTTATAGCTCTAAGCAGGTCAAAGATGCCTGGTTGGGCTGTACAATGGTTGGGGTTCGTTCCCAGCGCTGTGCTTGCAGCGCTACTTGCGCCGGGCATTCTTATGCCTCACCAGCATATTGATCTGGGCCTACATAATAATTACCTTATAGCCGCCATTCCCACCATACTTGTCGCCGTAAAGACCAAGAGCCTTGCGGTGTCTGTTGCGATTGGCGTGGCCATCATGGTTTTCTTGCAGAGATTCTGTTGATCATCATGTCGGCTCAATCTGAAATGGAGCGCCAAATCGGCGCGACAGGCATAATCACCTTGGCGCTCCATAGGCATGATCAATCTATGAGCTAGAGCCGCGAAAGGAGAACCCCTAATGAATAGATGGAGATCTTTTGCTATGGCTGTCTTGATCGCAATGGTGATTTTCCTCCCGGCCCCGGGCACATGGGCGCAGGGGCGAGACCCGCTTGAGCCGGTGGGAGATGCAGGCCAGGTCGTTCTCCCGGCTGCGGCTCTCATCATGACCTACGCTCATGGAGATGATGATGGGACTGCGCAATTCATCAAGGCATTCGCGCTTGCCCAGTTCGTCACAGGCGCTCTGAAACTCACTATTGACAGCCGGCGTCCCAATGGCGGCGAATTCTCATTTCCATCGGGGCACACTGCGTCAGCCTTTGCTGGGGCCGCTTTCCTGCATCGTCGATATGGATGGAGATACGGCGGGCCTGCGTATATGCTCGCGACGGTGGTGGGCATTAGCAGGATAACTTCCAATAACCACTGGCCTGGGGATGTGCTGGCAGGCGCGGCCATTGGCATCGGGGCGAACTGGATCCTCACCACAGGATATCAACCCCACGGGGCATCCATTGCTCCCGCCATCATAGGCGAGAGCCCTGGCCTGGCTATTGCGTTGGCGTTTTGATCAATTGGGAGTGGATAATCCTCTCGGCGGCCTTGGCTAATACTATCTGGCTTGAGTCCCGATTCATGCTAAATGCAGGGCATGGGATTCGCCAGAATAGAATTCCTGGATGCTCTTGACCTGGAAACCGGCCTTTCGCTGTGCCCGGATGCCTTCTACCGCTGCCAGGGCCCCCTGTATCGTTGTAATGATAGGCACTCCATTCAGGATGCCAAGCCTTCGCATTTTGTATTCATCATATTTGGGGCCTTTCCCCACGGGGGTATTTATTATGAGTTGAATCTCCCCATTCCTGATATGATCAAGTATATTGGGCCTGCCCTCTCCAATCTTATTCACCAGGGTTGCGGGGATGCCATGTGCTTCCAGGGCGCCCAAGGTTCCCTTCGTAGCCAGTATGGTAAATCCGAGCTCATGGATTGCTCTTGCTACAGGCAAAATGTCCCTTTTATCCTTATCTGCTACCGTGATGAGGATTGAACCCTGGGAAGGAAGCGGGACTCCTGCGGCGATCTGAGATTTTGCGAAGGCTGCGCCGAAGCTATAGTCTATGCCCATGACTTCTCCAGTAGAACGCATCTCAGGCCCTAGGATTATATCTACTCCCGGGAATTTGATGAAAGGCAGCACAGCTTCTTTCACTGCCACATATTCAGGGGTTACCTCCTGTGTAAATCCCAGCTCGCGGAGGGACTTCCCGAGCATCACCTTTGTAGCAAGGCGAGGTAGCTGGACCCCAATGGCCTTGCTTACGAAAGGCACCGTGCGGGAGGCACGCGGGTTTACCTCGAGGATATAGACATCATTCCCCTTCACCGCGAACTGGATGTTTATGAGCCCGCAGACATTGAGAGCCTCTGCAAGAAGCTGAGTTATTCGCCTGATACGCTCGACTATGGCTGGGGCCAGGCTGAAGGCAGGCAGGCTGCAGCAGCTGTCACCTGAATGGATGCCAGCATACTCTATGTGTTCCATGATGCCGCCTATCACTGTGATTTCCCCGTCCGAAATGGCATCCACATCTACTTCAGTAGCCCCTTCGATGAATTTGTCTACCAGCACCGGATATTCTGGCGATACCTGGACAGCCCGGCTCATATAGTCCTCGAGCGAAGGCTCATCATAGACTATCTCCATGGCGCGGCCTCCCAAAACATATGATGGCCTCACCAGCACTGGATAGCCTATCCTCCTGGCTACGGCCTTGGCTTCCTCTACCGAACGTCCTGAGCCGTTTTCCGGCTGAAGGAGGTCGAGGCGCCTGACTATCCCGGCAAACTTCTCGCGGTCTTCGGCAAGGTCGATCATGCTCGGAGATGTCCCCAGGATGGGAACGCCTAGAGCCGCCAGTGGCTGGCTGAGTCTCAGAGGAGTCTGGCCACCGAACTGAACAATGATGCCCTCGGGCTTTTCCTTGTCATAGATATTTAATACATCCTCGAGTGTCAGCGGCTCAAAATACAGCTTATCCGAGGTATCATAGTCGGTACTCACAGTCTCGGGATTACAATTCACCATTATGACCTCACAACCCTCTTCTTTCAGGGCAAACGCGGCCTGGACGCAGCAATAATCGAATTCTATGCCCTGACCGATGCGGTTGGGACCGCCACCAAGGATCATGACCTTACGCCTGGAAGAGGGGCGGAATTCATCTTCGTATTCATAGGTGGAATAGTAGTAAGGGGTATGAGCCTCGAATTCCGCTGCGCAGGTATCCACGAGCTTGAATACGGCTTCTATGCCATGGGACTTGCGATAAGTCCTGACCTCTGCCTCCGTTTTGCCGGAAATGAAGGCAAGCTGGCGATCTGAGAACCCATATCGCTTGGCCTCGCGGATCAATGCGGGATCCCAGAGAGAAATGTCTTGATTATTTATGGTTTCCTCAAGTCTTTTCTCCATGTCCACAATCTGCTTGATATTGTAGAGGAACCATTTGTCTATCTTTGTGAGCTCATAGATCCTGTCGACAGTCATGCCCAGACGTAAGGCATACCGTATGTAGAACAATCTTTCGGCATTTGGGTGGACAAGATGGTTTATCAGATCCTTCTGTATTTCCTCATCCTTCTGTATTATTGAATTACCCTTTCCCACAGGGGGATCAAAAGCCAATATGTCCTTCCCATCTTTTCCTAGCCCAAAACGGCCTTCCTCCAGGGAACGGATAGCCTTCTGCAGTGCCTCTTTGAATGTACGCCCGATCGCCATGACTTCTCCCACTGATTTCATTTGCGTGGTTAGCGTGGCATCAACACCAGGGAACTTGGCGAAGTCCCACCTGGGTATCTTCACCACACAGTAATCTATTGTGGGCTCAAAGCAGGCAGGTGTCTTTTTTGTGATGTCATTGGGTATTTCGTCCAGGGTGTATCCTATAGCGAGTTTCGCCGCGATCTTGGCAATGGGAAACCCGGTGGCCTTTGAAGCCAAGGCTGAGGATCTCGAAACCCTTGGGTTCATCTCCACTACGATCATTCTTCCTGTCTCGGGGTGGACCGCAAACTGGATGTTTGAACCACCGGTTTCAACGCCTATTTCCCGGATGATGGCAATAGCCGCATCCCGCATGAGCTGGTATTCTTTATCTGTAAGCGTCTGGGCAGGAGCGACTGTTATGCTGTCGCCTGTATGCACTCCCATCGGATCGAAATTCTCAATGGAACAGATGATCACCACATTGTCTTTGCGATCTCTCATTACCTCGAGCTCATATTCCTTCCAGCCTATAAGGGATTCCTCGACCAGCACCTCGCAAATGGGGCTGGCGTCAAGGCCCGCTTGAACTATATCTCTTAGTTCATCCACATTATAGGCGATTCCGCCTCCGGTCCCACCCAGAGTATAGGACGGCCTTATTATAAGGGGAAAACCTGCTTCACCGGCGAACGAAATGGCTTCCTCTACCGAATGGACAAGGGCGCTTCGCGCGTTTTCAAGACCGATCCTTTCCATGGCGGCTTTGAAAAGCTCACGTTTTTCGGCCTTTTCAATGGCGTCGAAGCTTGCGCCGATGAGTTTCACGCCATATTTCTCGAGGATACCCCGCCTTACAAGCTCTGTGGCTACATTTAAGCCGGTTTGGCCTCCGAGGGTCGGCAGGAGCGCGCAGGGCCGGTCACGCTCGATTATCTTCTCAACCATTTCAGGGGTGATCGGCTCGATATAGGTTTTGTCGGCCATATCTGGATCAGTCATGATGGTAGCAGGATTACTATTTATGAGAATGACCTCATAACCTTCCTCTCTCAATGCTTTACATGCTTGAGAACCAGAATAATCGAATTCGCAGGCCTGTCCTATAATGATGGGCCCCGAACCTATAATGAGAATCTTCTTGATATCAGTCCGCTTAGGCACAGTCTGCCACCTCCCCACGCATCAGAGAAGCGAATCTCTCAAAAAGGTATCGAGAATCATGGGGCCCGGGCGAGGCTTCTGGATGGTATTGCACAGAAAAGAACCGGAGTTCGCGGCTTTCCATTCCTTCCAGGGTCCCATCATTGAGGTTGATATGGGTGACCTCCAGGTCCCCGGGGCCCCCGCCATCGGGTATTTCCACGCAGAAACCGTGGTTTTGCGCGGTGATTTCAACCCTTCCCGTTTTAAGGTCCTTTACTGGCTGGTTACCGCCCCGGTGCCCGAACTTCAACTTGAAGGTATCAAGACCCAGGGCTCTGCCTAATATCTGATGCCCGAGGCAGATGCCAAAAATGGGCTTCTTACCAAGGAGTTTCCTCACTTCTTCTACGATGCCTGAGAGAGCTGCTGGATCGCCGGGGCCATTGGAAAGAAAGATCCCATCAGGGTTCAATGATAAGACCTCGCTGGCAGTTGTTCCTGCAGGGACCACTATGACCCTGCATCCTGCGGATTTCAGCATTCTCAAAATGTTGAGCTTTACTCCGAAGTCCATGGCCACGACTGTGAATTCGGATTCGCCGCCTTCGTCCCAGATATACATTCTGTCGGATGTCACATATTTCACGAGATCACGGCCCACTAATCCCGGAGAGTTTCTAGCTTTTTCCACCAGACTCCCGGGATCGAGATCGATGGTAGAGAGCACGCCCTTCATGGCGCCAAGTTCACGTATGTGTTTTGTCAAGGCGCGCGTGTCAATTCCCTCCACGCCCAGAGCGCCGCTAGATTCGATGAAGTCTGCGAGGGTAGCCCTGCACCTGAAATTATGTGGGTAAGGGCTGTATTCCCGCACTATGAGAGCCTCGGCCCGGATAGCAGGCGCTTCCATATCCTCCGGATTAGTCCCATAATTCCCGATCAAAGGGTAGGTTAGAGTTACTATCTGCCCTTTATATGAAGGATCGGTAAGTATCTCCTGATAGCCAGTCATGCTTGTATTGAATACTACTTCGCCGTAAACCTCGCCCGAGCCTGCAAATGCTCTACCTTCGAGCACAAATCCGTCCTCGAGCGCCAGAAGCGCACGCATGGTCATTCCCTCCTGAGGCTATCCCACTTGTTGATTTGGCTTAATTAAAACAACGATAACGAAGGTGAGGCCAAATGTCAAGAATATAAATTCGAGAGATCTAAGGATTTGCATAGGAACGACACGGGCGATGGGCATTGGCGCCACACGGTGAGGAATATTATAATCATATAGTGAATAATTATGCAATGAGCGGCAGGTCCTTTGATTTAGGGTCCTGCCGCTCACTTGCGCATTTGATCATTTCTTGCTCACCTGAATCATTTCTTAGATGGACTTTAGCATGTTTAGAAGCCTGGTTGTCACCGAACTGGACCTGGCTTCTTTCCTGGCGCTTTCAGCGCGTACCGCTGCTATTGCCTTCCTTTTTGTCTCCCCTCCACAATAGGGGCAGAAGAGCTCCCAGCTTGATACTTGCCTTTTGCAATCCGGGCATGTAGTGCTGTGCATTGAACATTTCGCCTCCTTTCTCGGGGGTCATCCCCCATCCGTCCTTATAATACTCCCTTTTGAAGCAGATTTGGTAAATAACGGGTAAATTCGATGTTAAACTTCGCATCTATCTGTGGTAATAGCGCCTTTAAAGCCAGGCACCCTGGGAAGGCGCTGTGGAGATCAGAATAGCTTTACTATCCCCAACATGATGAGAATTCCCCCGGGAAGGAAGGTTGCCGTGGAGGATAGCCTCCGGGCGAGATAAACCCTCCCGGTGAGTGTTCCAAGGAAAACCAAAACGAATTGGATGGCGCCCACAACAAGGGGGGCGAGATGGCTCCAATATCCTATTACTCCGGCTCCGATGCCAGCGCCGAATGCATCCATGGCGAGGGCAATCCCAAGGGGAAGGGCCTCAGCCACACTGATGGCTCCCGAATGGTCAACATCAGCCTTTTCTGGCATCTTGAGGAGGTGAATTATGTGTCTCTTGGGGACCTGCCGGTCCCTTTCCTGTCGTCCATTCAGAATGGCCAATAATCCAAGGATGATGAGTATCCCGCCCCCGAGGATTCGCGATGCGCGCTGGCCAATGTATATACCTATGTGTCGCCCGAGTGACATCGAGATGTAGATCATGAGAGCTGATGCCGCATTCATGATCAGGAGAGATAAGAGTGGGATTTTTATGCCCCGCATCCCATAGACGACTCCCACGACGAATCCATCGATGCTTACTGCGAAAGCTAATAATAGAATGCCCAGGGATTGCATGCCATTGCCTCCTTTGGACGGTTTCATGGTTATATAGATTGCCGGGTGCTACTTTCTTAGGTTATGGCAAAAGGGCTCGAAGGGTGATTAGGGATTGGCAGGAGGGTGCTATGTAGAATTGAAGTGTGGGCATTGAAATAAGTCCGTCGAGACGGCATAATAGGTACGGCGGTTGGGTGTCATGTGGCTGGTTGAACGGCCGGGAGCCTGCAACGACTGATCCGAGGGGCGTTGTCTTATGGTGGAACTTGCCATTGTGATAGTGACATATCAAACCCGAGAACTCCTGAGGAAATGTCTTGACAGTCTCAGGATGGAACGAGATGCTCTTTCTGGTGTGTGGAAGATTATCGTCGTGGATAATGCTTCCACAGATGGCACTGTAGATATGCTAAAAAAGGACTTCCCGGATGTTGATGTAATCGCAAATTCCGATAACCTCGGCCCTGCCAGAGCTTTTAACATGGGCATCGCAGAAGCTGTGAGGGTTTCGGATCTTATCATTGTAATGAACAGTGATGTGATAGCACTTCCCGGAACTATTCGCGAAATGATCTCTTTCATGGAGGAAAATCCGGATGTAGATGGGGTCTCCTGCCCACTTTTCTATCCCGATATGACCCCGCAGAAGACCAGAACTCATATAATGAGGCTTCTTCCTGTGAAGAAAAATCGGCCATTTCGTGAAGATTTCGTAGGGACGACCTTTGCGATGATCAGGAGCAGAGCCTTTCACAAGGTCGGTGGATATGACGAACATTATTATTTCTATAATGAGGATCTTGACTGGGCCGAGAGGGCGAGACGCGCAGGCTGCAATTTCTTTCACCTGCCTGAAATCGGAGTAATACATGCTCTCGGACAAGGGCGGAAGCAGAATATCCCAAAGATTATAGGTGAACTATACAAGAGTAATATCTATTATTACAAGAGGCATTATCCAAATCTTGCGCGCATTGCCTTGTTGGCGCTGAGGTTTGAAATCTGGTTTAGAATCCGCGCTCTAAGGAAAGAGCTCGCTGCGGCTTCAGATGAAAGGAGGGCGTCCGAAATACGCTCTGCCTTAGAGGTCTACACAAGAGCGCGGGCTAAAATGGAAGAGGAATACATCAAACCATGTGAGCCGGAGATACCAGAATTTGCTTATGACGGCGCATGAAGTTGGGTTTCGTGCACCCTAGTTGCTACTCACATCATTTCATCCATTGATGGCTCCGGCTAGACGCCATGGCGGACTACCTGGCGGCAGCCATCTCCCTCAAAGCTCCGTAGATGATGAAGAAGAGGGGAGCCATATCGATGGAATAGACAACTATATCGACCTGCAGGTGCACCAGCAGCGCTATGAAGAGCACGATTCCAACCCAGCCTTGATGACTGTGCCGCGCGGATTTCGCAGCTTTGACCCCATTGATCAGTCCGGCGGCGATGACCCACAGGAAAAGGGCAAGGCCGGGTAGCCCGGTGCTTGCGCCCATCTCGAGAAGAATATTATGTGCGAATGGCTGTGGGTCGTGCATGAATTCGGGATGAGGGTATTTCACATAGATTGAACGGAAATTGTTTACTCCGATGCCTACAAGCGGATTATCCCTGATCATCATGGCGGCCGTGCGCCAGATTTCTATCCGGTCCTTGAATGAAGAGCCGGGATTGATGAGCGGAAGATAGCGTCCTTTCAGCGGCGGGTAAAATGCCACTGATAATGCAAGCATTCCGGCCAGGATGGCAATGATGACGGCGAATCGTTTATTGCGGGCGGCTTGGATGACAAGCCCCGCAGCCAGGGCGAGGAGAGCCCCTCTGGACTGAGTTGCCATGAGAGCGAGAAATTCCAGCAATATGAGGATTCCAAGGCCGAGCTTTTGAGGTGTCCTTGCTTTGCTCATGCAGCCGCTGGCCAGGAGTATGGCCAGGGCGAAGAGCGTACCAGCGGCATTGCAGCCAGCAAAGGGTAGCTCTGCTCTTATATACCACCGGTTCATCATCATGTTGGGGATGAACCTCCATAATGCATATAGCGCGCCAATGGCCGATCCGGCAAGAAAAGCCGTCAGGATGCGCGGGCCTGCTTTGGCATTCCCGTTTTCTTGTGAATCATGATAGAATATCTTATTGACTGCCCATAGCGAGATCCACCCTGTCAGGATGAGGCCGAACGTGCTTCCAAAAGCATTGTCACGCTTGTAGGCAAAAATTGACGAAAATAACATCCATGTGGCAAGGATTGAGAGAGGATCCAGCCTCGAGAACGGCTGAAAACCCCGCGACCCGAGCCGGTAGTTCCACCTGCTTGCCAGGAGATCATGAAAAGCGAATGGTAAGAGGACTAACTGGGCTATGACCGTGTGGCCGAGGGCAAGTCCAAAGGCGCCCAGGTACCATGCGGCCATCTCAAGATATCTGCCGGATGATCGGATCCATTTTCCTATTCTTACGATATTTGTAGCTGGTTCAGATTTTACTGCGTCTAGATCCAGGTTCAAACTATAGGCCCCCCTCCAGTACATCTACAATTTCTGCTGCTATCCTATGACACGAGCCCTTGCCTTCCAATAGCCGGCGGCCTTCACGGCTCATGGCTTCTCTGCGTTGGGGATCGAGCAAAAGCCCCTCAATATTCCTCATAATCTCTCCGGGATCACGGCGCACCACACTCAATGCTTCCCCGAGAAGTTTCTTTTGTTTGCGGACGAATCTCTCGGTGATTTGAGGGCCATCCCCGGGAAAAATGATGATCGGGCATCCCATACCCGCGGCTTGCTCATTTCCTGTTCCGGACAGGCCTATTACTACTGCAGATGTCGCAAGTATCTCGCCGAATAGATTAGTAGCCATGACAATCTTGGAGCCGCCCTCGAGAGCATATTCCACCGCCCTGTGTGGCTTTTGCCATGATGAGTTTGCGACGGGCGCCCCCGAGGTGTTGAGAGATTGGCTGGCTATATCCAGGACCAAATCGAAATCAAGGGTATTCGCCAGAGCAAACGCAAAAGTAATTGGCTTACGGAATCTCATGGCGAATTCCTTCAAAACCGGGAGCAGGAACTGTATGTGAGAATAGGCCTCTTCCCGGCTTCCCGGGAGAATCCCGATCACAGTTTCTGATTCCAGAAAATCCGGTATGGTAGTTGACACCTCGAGACAATCCATCATGGGGTTCCCCACATAGGAGGCAGGAACACCCTCCCTATTTAGGGCATCTCGGGTCTCAGGATCTCTCACAAATACCTTCTTGCACCACTTGCGCATTATATTGCATTCGAGTCTGCTATAGGGATTTCGTCCGTCCTTATAGCGCGCAGATCTCGCTACTCCCACGAAGACCATGGGTGTCCTGAGGGCGAGGCTATTAAAGAACAGTGGTACATTGTCTCCCACGCCTATCGCCAGGGCAAACCGGGAACGCATGGATCTCAAGGATGCCAGCTGCTTTATGGTAAGCCCCACAAGTCCTGAGGCAACATCTCTCACTATATAACCTAAGCTCTGGTAGAGAAAACCTCCGCTTGGCATTTCACGGGTTGGCCCTGCTATTGCAAAACCATTCTTGGAATATGAGGTTCCCGTCCCTACGATAGGAAAAGCCTCTATCGACAGCTGAGGCGCAAATTCCCTCAAGGCCAGAGCGATATGAACTCCGACGGTATCTTCGCCATGGCCATTGCTCATGAATAAGACATGCTTCAATTGGTTAAAATGCCTCCGATCTTGGCCGGGACTAGTTAACACCTTATGCATCACACGGTATTCTTTCTATATAAGGGGAATGAAATCCTGCCATAACACCGATGGCACAGAAGTAGCGTCCGAGATGAGGGCGAAAATCTCGCCACTCCAACGCGAGAGATGGCAGCGGCTTATTTTTCAGGGTGGAGGAATTCGTTATATCTTGACGAATTTCTTTTCGTTAAATATGATTTGAGCGAACGGTTAGGAAAACGTCAATGTCGTCATTTTCGATGGCGACGCGTCGTTGAACTCCGTCAATCGGGGGTCTTGGAATATCATGGGCCATGGAAGAAGGATTTCCCCATATGGGAAAAATGTTTTGATTACCGGAGCATCATCAGGTATTGGAGCAGCTACTGCCATACTTTTAGCGCGTGAAGGGTTTTCCGTCTGGGGCACCATACGGGATCGCGGGAGAGTCCCGGGCCTGCCCGAAGAATTGCAGCGTCTTGTACGATTCGTGGAGATGGATGTCACTGAGCAGACTTCGGTGGATAAGGGTATAGCTGAGGTCATGAGCCAGGCCGGCCATATCGACATTTTGATCAACAATGCAGGTTTTGCTATCTACGGGCCCATCGAGGAAGTTCCAATGGAGCTTGCTATAGCCCAATTCGAGACCAATGTCTTTGGGGTTCTTCGCGTAACCCAGGCGGTGGTCCCGTTCATGCGGGAAAGACGCAGAGGCCTTATCATCAATATGAGTTCTCTGGCAGGGAAACTAGTGATTCCCTTCCAGGCCCATTATTCAGCAACCAAACACGCCATAGAGGCCCTTTCCGAGGGACTCAGGCAGGAACTCAGACCATTCAACGTCAAAGTGGCCATCATTGAGCCGGGCGATATCAAGACTAATTTCAATAATGCTACCAGGTTTGGACACAAAAAGAACTCTCCATATGAAAGATGGACCGCCGCCAGCTGGCATACCATTGATGTCAATCTACAAAAGGCCCCGGATCCGGAAGTGGTTGCCCGCAAAATCCTGGCCGTTGCGCGGAAAGCAAATCCCGCCACACGATATCCGGCCGGCGATTTCATATCCACGAAATTCCCGTTTCTGGCCCGGTTTATGCCAGACAGCCTTCGCGAGCTCGCTATACGGATCTTTTATGGCATCAACTTCCGGTAGGCCCATCCGGTGGAATGGCGGATTCCGGGCAATCATGCCGCGCTTTCATGGGGCATTCCGCTTCTTTGCGTTGCGAACAGATGATCATGTCATCATAGCTTGGATGTATCTCCTCGCCCGGAGGCGCCAGGAGAACTTCATTACCGAGAAATCTCCCGTTTATGATGTTCTCCAGGAGTCCTCTATCGCCCTTTAACTCATCATATTGCCATCCGAGGAATTTGGCGCATTGTTTCGTATAGTCTCTATAGAAAGAAGATCTTGGCAGTCCCCAGTCGATATAGGCGGCGTAATGATAGCTCTTGAACCAGGCTTGTTCCATTTCCATGAGATAATTGGCATTGTCTTCCCCATATTTCTTGACATAGTGATCATAGATTCTGCGATAGCGTTCTTCTCCCGGTTGGAGTGTCCTTTCGATCCACCCGGCAGAGTACCAGTAGATACCCTTGTGTGAGTCAAAGTATTCTCTATATCTCTCTTTAGAACCCAGAAGGATGGTGATGCAATCATGGGCCCTGGGGATAACGAGCGGGATCCTAGCGCTGGAAAGCCCCGCGATCCCGTTGGAGCATAATCCATACCCAAGCACTATGAAGTCATAGTCAAACAGGCTGAAATCGTCGAGACTGGTCTTTTCTAGATACCTCAGGTGAAAACCTTTATTGGCGAGGTCAATTTGCTCCTGTAACGTTCTCCTGAGGAGGTCAGGCTCGTTATGGAGTCCTTGAGGCAAGAATGTCACATCCACGAAATGTTCCGACTGGCTGCTTATCATTGATATCTCACGGTTTAAGACATCGCAGGCAATGACTTTTATATTCATAGGATGTGGCGTCAATATCCTCGAAGAAGGAAAGCGCCTCTACCCTCCCTTTTTATCGAATCACTTTGAGATGAGCTAACCATAAGTATATCATAGAAAATGCCCTGGGGGGTTCCGCATATTGGATTGTTCTCCAATAAATATCTCGTCTGCTATTGAGAGGTCCGAGTTCGTGACGGTATAATACTTTTGCGTAGATCAATTCGCGCTTTAGGGAAAGGGGCTGGGTTTGGTGGAAGGACCTCGGGGGATACGTCCAGATGAGCTTTCGTCAGTAATTCAACTTGCTAACAAGGTTTTCCGGGGGCAGGGCGGCTCCATGGGAATGGGATTTGAATTTCCCATCTTGTATAGGGAGGAAAATTTGGAAAATCTCAGGGTAATCGTGGAAGACGGGAAGCCCGTTTCCCTCATCGGTATATGGGAGCAGAAGATCTTGGTGTATGGGCATCAAATAACTGCTGGTTGCATCGGCTCAGTATGCACAGACTCCGACTATCGCGGCCGGGGGTATGCAACTATCCTACTTCAAGATGTCATGAAGAAACTATATCGCGATGGGATGCATATCATGCTGGTTTCGGGAGGACGGGGCCTTTATCTGCGCCATCAGTGTGTCCCGGCGGGCGTCTTTCGCGCTTATATGGTAGATAGCGAGGAATCTCGCGCGATAGAAGAAGTCACCGCGGACGTGCGAGGCATCGAGCTTGAGAAGTTCTCTGAAGAAAACTTCGAAGATTTCGTCAGGATCCATCGTGCGGAGCCTGTGAGGCACTATCGCCCATACTCGGACTTCAAGAAGCTTATCTGGAGACATGAGGGCCAAAAGAGGATGTTTGGCCATGAATACGCCTTCGTGGTGCGGGATGATGGCGAGAGTCTCGCCTATTTGATCCTGAGGGATCAGCGAAACCCGCAATCCGGGGACACGGCCCCAACAATGTTGCTTGAATACGGGGGGCAAAGGGATGCTGCGCTAAAAGGTATAGCCTTTTTCATGAAGCAGGTGAAACCCGGCCCTGTCACGATGGTCATCCCTGGCCATGACCTGGAGATGCACCGCATTTTGGGTCGAGCAGGAGTGAAGGGATCACCCACGCCACTTCCTGGCCATACCTTAAGAGTCATCAACTTCCCAGCGCTATTTAGGAAGCTTATGCCATTCTTTGAAGAAATGCTGTCTGGTGAAGAGTTTTCCGCCTTGCGGGCTTGGGACGAGCCGATGGCCGGTGGATTTGGGGATGATTCTGCTGATGATGAATTCAAGCGGCTTTTCGGTGTATCTCATATTATTGAGTTTTCTGGGGAGAGAATTCAATTTGATGATGGTGCCCTAACCAGGCTTATTTTTGGCTGTACGCAGGATAATGCCACTAGGCAAGTGAACCTTGCGGCGGAAGGCGAGCCTGCCATCCTGTCCAAGATCTTCCCGTTACCACTTCCCCTGCCTGGCCTCAATTATGTCTGAGAGAGGACCTTTATATTTCGCCCCTGCATAGAATAGAGGGACGGAAGTGCCTTGAACAGCCAGATCAATGGCTCAAGAACTCTTATCTGAGGTCTAGAGGCGAGGGGAGGTGTCAGTGTTGGTGGAACGTTATCCGGCGCTTAGAATCATCATCACTTTCGCCGACATCATGGCTTACGGTTTGTCGGCGCTCATAGTGATCGCAGGGATTTTGTCTTTGCCACAAGGCGGGGCGCTAGCTTTGCTGGGATCCCTGATCGTGGCTTTTTTCGTTTATCTTGGTGTGAAAGTGTATTCTGAACTGGTGCAGGTCCTTATAAATATTGAAAAGAACACAAGATTATATCAGGATATACTAACTCGGGATAGATCCTCCAAAGAGGCTTCACAATCCGGCAATTGATATTACAATCAGTTAAGCGCCGTGCCGAAAGCTGGCTGGAATCATATGAACCTGCAGGAAGAAGGACATTTACATCGGGAAGACTCATCCGGAGAGGCGCGCCATGAGCATTTCATGCGTGAGGCCCTAGTTGAAGCCCGCAGCGCCTTTGAGAAGGAGGAAGTCCCGGTTGGCGCGGTCATTGTCATGAATGGCACGATAATCGGGCGGGGCCATAATCTGAAGGAGACCTCATCCGACCCTACATGTCATGCCGAAATGGTGGCCATCCGGGAGGCCGCGAGGTATCTCGGCTCATGGCGGCTTTCCGGCGCTACCATGTACGTGACGTTGGAACCTTGCCCAATGTGTGCCGGGGCTCTTATTCAGGCGCGTGTCGACAGGCTGGTCTTTGGTTGTTTTGATCCGAAGGCCGGAGCATGTGGATCGCTGCTAAATCTTGCGCAAGATCCTCGATTTAATCACAGGTTAGAGGTGATATCCGGGGTGCTGGAGGAAGAATGCAGGTCCCTTCTCAAAGGATTCTTCCAGCGCCTGAGAGAGTAAGAGACATTGCGAATGTCCACAATGGGCTCCATAAATGGGCGCTCTATGAGGGTTTACACAGCCGCGATTTCCTGCTAGAATAGTCATGGAATGACCGGCGGCGGAGAGATGGCTGAGTGGTCTAAAGCGCTCGCCTCGAAAGCGAGTGGGCGGGTAGCCCCTGCCCCGTGAGTTCGAATCTCACTCTCTCCGCCATCTGAGAAAGCATCCATCGGAGAGGTGGCTGAGCTTGGTCTAAGGCGCCCGCCTGGAGAGCGGGTAGGCAAGAGATCCTTGCCTCGTGGGTTCGAATCCCACCCTCTCCGCCATTATTGATTTTTATGTGAATATTGGCCGTGCTAGACGGGGAGGCAGCGGTGCCCTGTACCCGCAATCCGCTATAGCGGGGTTGAATTCCGCCCCGAGGTCGCCATCCTTAAAGTCTGGCCTCGGTAAGTGGTGACGAAGGCTGGGTCCTGCGCAACGGGTGTCTATGAACCCCGTCAGGACCGGGAGGTAGCAGCGGTAAGTAGAATTTCCCGTGTGCCGCGGGGGCGCCTGGCTGGAGCTGGCTGCCGCGGTACCGTTTGGGGGCGGCGGTCGAAGGTCGGTGCACGGCCACTATCTCTTTATTGAGGTGGTTCCGCTGGAACCATATTTTTGTATCTGCAAGCGGGAGATGTTGTCATGCCTTATCTTGCTCTTTACCGGAGATGGCGTCCCCAGACTTTTAAGGATGTGGTAGGCCAGGAGCATGTGGTAAGGACTCTCAGAAACGCCATTGCCCTTGGACGGGTGGCCCATGCTTACCTTTTTTGCGGGCCTAGGGGGACCGGCAAGACCAGCATTGCCAAGATCCTGGCCAAGTCTCTGAATTGTGAGGCTGGACCAACACCAGACCCTTGTGATAGGTGCAAAGCTTGCAGCAGGATCCGCGACGGATATTCGATGGATGTAATTGAGATCGATGCGGCGTCAAATAGAGGCATAGACGAGATCAGGGAGCTCCGGGAGCGGGTGAGGTACGCTCCTGCAGAGGAAAGGTATAAGGTCTATATAATCGACGAGGTTCATATGCTCACGACGGAAGCCTTCAATGCGCTTCTGAAAACCCTGGAGGAGCCGCCCGAATATGTCATTTTCATTCTTGCGACCACTGAACCACATAGGATTCCCGCAACGATCTTGTCGAGGTGTCAAAGGTTCGATTTCAGAAGACTGACCGTGAAAGAGCTCGCCGCGCAAATAAGTCGTGTTTTATCGTCTGAAGGCAGGACTGCGGATGATGAGGCCATAAGCTTGATAGCCAGGTTTGCCGAGGGCGGGATGAGGGATGCGCTGAGCCTCCTGGAACAGGCGCTTTCTTTTTCCGGCGAACATGTGACATTTGATCAAGTGGCGGGAGTCCTGGGGATAGCGGGTCCTCGCGCCCTCGAGAGCTTTGCCGAGGCCGCCTTAAGCCATGATATCTCAGGCGCTATGTCATTATTACATGATATACTAAACGAGGGCAAGGATCTCCGACAATTCTTCAGAGACCTAATGGATTATTTCAAGGGCCTTCTAATAGCCCGACAATGTAAGACTCCGGGACAGTTGGCAGGATTAGCCGATGTCTCGGAGGCACATGCCATGGCTCTCATGGAACAGGCCGGACGATTTCCGGCTGAGCGGCTCATGGATATCATCCAGCAGCTATCTGAAATAGACAGGGATTTGAGATCATCTAGCCAACCGAGGATCACTGCCGAAATCGGGGCGCTTAAATTGATTGGACTTCCCGAGTCCAGCGCCGGCGCCGGTGTCGTCACAGAGCCCCACATCTCTTCGGATGAAGGGGTACCGTCAAAATCACTGATTGCATCTTCGCCCCAGGGAATGGCTTCATCTTCGTCTCAGGCGATGGCTTCAACTCCATCTCGGGTAATGGCTTCAACTCCGTCTGAGGAAATAGCTTCGACATCAGAGATGGCGGGTGAAGTGTCTGATTCCAGTTATGGTTCGTGTAATACCATCGAGGAAGAGGATCTTCTCAAAAGAGCGGTCAAATTGCTCAAAGATAGGAGAATAGGGAGCATTTGGTCTATTCTGGAAAAGGCCTGCAAGGCGTATGTACGCGGCACGGCGATATTCATCGGGTTCAACCAAAACTATCAGATGAATTCTCAGTTGCTTTCTCGTGAAAAGGCTCGAAAAGCTGTGGAGGCAGTTTTTCAGGAATTATTAGGGAAACCCGTTGAAATAAGGTTTGAAAATCTTGAGTCATCGGCGGCCTCCAAAAATGGCGATGATGCTAATGAAGGCCCGCGTCTCCAAGCGGCCCCGGATCCGTCCGCCCGGGAGATGGCTGCTTCTAGTGGACAAAATGCCGTCTCGGCGGGAGCTGGCGCTACAGAGGTGGCCATGGACATTGTTGATGAAGGTAATTCACAGGAGGATATTGGTGAACAGGGACCGTTGATCGAGAATTCTCCTGAGGTAGCCAATGACCCAATTGTAAGGCAGGTTGCCATGTTTTTCGGGGGAAGGGTGCTAAAGGCGGTAGGCAACAGGGAAGAGAATTAGGGGGTATTTGCCTGCTGCGGAGACTGGGGACTACAGTATAATAAGTAGATCCTGGAAGGAGGGATTTCCGGCAGGGCTGGCGAAAGCCCGGTCCTGTGTGGAGAGTCTTGACAATGAACGGAATGGGCAATATGAACAAGCTGATGAAGCAGGTGCAGAAGATGCAGGCGGACATTGCGAGGGTTCAGGAACAGCTCAAGGACATGACCTGCGAAGCGACAGCGGGCGGAGGAGTTGTAAGCGTGACCGCCAATGGACACCAGGAGATCATCAAGATTCGGATTTCCCCAGAGGCTCTCGACCCGGAGGATGTGACGATGCTAGAAGATTTAGTGCTCGCCGCCGTAAATGAGGCATTGAGAAAATCACAGGAGTTGGCTGCCTCGGAATTGGGAAAGGTCGCGGGCGGTGTAAACCTTCCGGGTATGCCGGGGTTAATTCGATGATTTTGATTTATAAAGGAGCTGCATGTATTTTTGAGATATGCCCCACCTTTGATGAGGTTGATAAATGAATTCAGGAAACTTCCGGGCATCGGGCCCAAGACGGCGCAAAGGCTGGCTTTGTTTATACTAGATTCGCCTGATGAGGTGGCAAAGAATCTTGCGGACGCTTTGATCGAGGCAAAGGAAAAGATGACAAGTTGCAGCGTCTGCGGTAATCTTACCGATACAGATCCCTGCGAGATGTGTTCTAGCCCCGAGCGTGATCGGTCTATAATTTGCGTTGTCGAAGAACCAAAAGACGTCTTGGCCATGGAGCGGACCCGGGAATTCAAGGGACTCTATCATGTGTTAAACGGAGCTATTTCTCCCATTGAGGGGATAGGGCCTGACGATATCAGGATAAAGGAGCTTGTGGCCAGGGTCAAGGAAGGGGCTGTAAAGGAGATCATAATGGCCACCGATCCTGATGTCGAAGGCGAAGCCACAGCCATGTACATCTCGAAAATACTGAAACCTACGGGAGTGAAAGTATCAAGGATCGCACATGGGGTCCCTGTAGGCGGGGATCTTGAATACACAGATGAAGTGACCCTAGCTAAGGCCCTAGAGGGGAGACGCGAATTGTAAGCATCCTCCGGTATATTTGAGGCAGCTCCGGACAATAATGACAATATAGGAAGATTTGCTGAAAGTCATACTGGAGCTGGGAGATGTTGATAAGATGCTTACGCCTCAGGCCATGAGCGCGTGGTTTATTACGGCTCTTTCTTTCTGCCGCAAGATGATCTCCCTTTTAAGGAGGCTCTGCGAATTGCTGGATCTACAGCCCTCTTTTGTGGGTAGATCCTATGCGAAGGAAAGGGCGAAGGTGTCCTCCCGAGGTCGGAAAGACGCTGATCTTGAAGATCTAAGAATAGCTATTGATATAGCGTATAAAGAGTGGACGGACGCGGAAAGGTATTTCAATAATGTGACTGACCCCGATTTGGTAGACCATGCTATTTATTCATTGCGGGCGGCTGAACAGAAATATTCATATTTCCTGAAGAAAGCTCGTAGCCAGATGTCCAGGATGTAGGCCTGCCTCCATGCCAGTCATATCTGGGCCGGGCCCGGAATATGATTTGTATGGGGGTTGTCATGCATATCGCCACGATCTTGGCTTACTTGCTGGGCCTTATATTATTGTTCATCATCGCCTTCATCTTATTGGTCCCGCTCAAGATCCTTGTGAGGCTTGTTTTGAATGGGATATTTGGGGGTGTTCTTTTGTGGTTTTTTAATGTCTTCGCCGCGAGGTTCGGCATCCATGTCCCAGTCAATCCTATTACTGCATTGATAGCCGGCACCCTTGGAGTCCCGGGAGTCATCCTTTTAGCTGCTCTCCGCTATTTTCTTCTTTCTTAACCTTGAAAGGTATTTTATCCCATTATAACTCAATGGTCCCTATTTGATTTCGGCAGGAATAGTGTTACGCTTGTAGAAGTATAGCGGATGGATGCTCATATGTATTATATGCTCCGTGAGGGCGAGGCATGCATTGGGGGAAAGCTGCTGTAGGGGGGATGGTTGTGATTGAAACAAGAGGTCTTACTAAAGAATTCACTGGGATTACCGCAGTGAAGGACCTCAACCTGCACGTAACAAAGGGAGAAATATATGGATTTCTTGGGCCCAATGGCGCTGGGAAGACCACCACTATCATGATGATACTGGGTATTGAGAAGCCGACGCGCGGGGAAATCTTGCTTTTTGGGTCCAAACTTCAAGATGACTATTTCGGTCTTAAGCAGAAAATAGGGGTGGCTTCCGAGTTCCAGCGAGTGTATGAGGATATGACCGCGCAAGAATACCTTCTCTTCTTCGGAGAGCTTTACAGCGTGCCAAAGGCCAAGGCTAGGGCAGAGGAGCTTCTCCATAAAGTTGATCTCTATGACCGCAGGAATGAACTACTTAGAACATATTCCAAGGGAATGCTGCAGAAAATCAACATCGCCCGCGCGCTGATGCATGATCCCGAGCTCCTGGTCTTGGACGAGCCTGTCGCATCTTTGGATCCTTATGGGATAAAACAAGTGCGTGACCTTATCATGGAGGAACACAGCAAGGGCAAGACATTCTTCATTTCCTCGCACCTACTTTCCGAGGTCGAGCGTACTTGTAATAGGGTCGGGATCTTGAGCAACGGGGTCCTTGTGGCGGAGGATACCATGCAAAGCCTGAGAGCCAAGCTGGCCTCTGACATTACTCTCATCCTTGAACTGGACCAGGTAAAACAAGAGGTAATAGATGCTCTCAAATCGTTACCCTTTGTGACCCGGGTCGAGATCGGCGATGGATCCATCGAAGTGCATACCAAACCAGATTCAGATTATCGTCTGGATATATCGCGGGCGGTTACCCAGGCGGGTGGCATGGTCATGGGCCTGAGGCGCCAGGAAATGTCTCTTGAAGACGCGTTTATAACCATTACAGAAAAACACGTGTCACAATTTGCAGGAGAGGGGGAATAAGTAGTGGAGAATAGAGCCACATCGTACAGACTTCGCGCAATTAGGGCTCTTACCTTGAGAGAGCTAAGGTCCCTCTTCCTCGGCTTCGGAATATATATAGTGGCGGCTATAGCCCTTCTTGGATCAGCCGGTATGGTCTCGAGTTTCATCGGGGCTGTGAGCGACGCAGGGCTCCAGGTGTCTGCTGAGCCGCTCAGTATGCCGTTTCTGCTTGCTATTGTCGCCTTCACGCTATATCTTGGGATCCTTGCGACATTGGCCATATCCCGTGAGAGGGACCGGGGCACACTGGAAGTCCTTTTTTATGGGCCAGTGGACTCTCTTTCGTATGTAATGGCGAAGTTTGTCCAACATGTCGCAGCATTTGTCATCATCATAATCGGTACGCTCATCGTGTTCGGACTGATTTCTATGATAAGCGGCCTTGTCTTCACAAGCAGCCTGATCAAGATGGCTTTGCTGTCACTATTCTTCGTCTCTACAGCGATTGCATTTGGGATATTCCTATCCAGCAGCACATCTAAGACCCGAAACTCCATCATTCTGTTCATTCTCATCATGCTGGGCTTCGGACTCTTCTCTCTTCTGGAGGGGTATGTGAATTCCTTGAGGGGCGATGTTCCGGCCATCGTGGAGAATGCACGGGTAGTTGTCGCATGGTTGAGTCGGGGGCTTGATTGGATATCTCCTGTCGCATACCTTTCACGGGGAGTCGAGGCAGCCAGGATAGGCGATCCAAAGATGTTGGCGCAAAGCATAGTCGGGCCTATCATCTACACAGGTATCCTCCTGTGGTTGTCCGTGCAGGCCTTTGATAGGAAGGGGGTACGAGCCAGGTGAGAAATTGGCGATTATTACTGATATCCTTCCTGGCAATCGCTCTTTCCGGGATCATCTTTTCCAGTCTGGTGTTAGCAGCAGCGCCAGATAAGGTACGCGAAAGGGTATATGGGCTCGATCTCTGGGATGGAAAGACATTCCAGGGGACTTTTTGCCCCAAGGACATCCCGGAGATCTACATGATATCGAATTCCAACAATCTGGTCATGCCATTGATCACAGATGTCTATTATTGGCCTATTACTCAAGAATATATGGGCTCATGGTTCGACTATAGAAAAGAGCTCAAAGGAGTCCTGGAAATATGGCAAAAAGACAAGAAAATCGCCAGCCTTCCACTTACCAAATACACTTATGTTTATCCTGAAGGCGCATATAGCGAGAATATGCAGCTGGTCCTCGGCAAGGAAGCAGAGGACAAGTATAAGGAGTACAAATCAAAGCTAGATAAATACTATAATGACCTCTTCAAATACTATGATCAGCAGTCGAAATATGAAGAGGCAGTCGCTCAGTTTTACAAGAATCCAAAGAAATTCAAGGCACCTCCTGTCGCTCCGGAGCAGCCTATCCCACCAAAGGAATATGTGAGCGAAGTGAGTGAGGCTTTCGTTGTCAATCTGCCTCCGGGTGTATACAACATGCAATTCGTAGAACAAAAAGAGCCTGCGGCTGACAAGGGCCAGAATGGAACTGACCTGAAGGCGCAGGATCAGAAGGCGGCTAACGCGCAAAAAGAGGAAGGAAAGAAAGAACCAGAGGTCGAGCCTCAGGGAACCCTTTCCAAAAAGTTGATCGTCTTTGACTCTCGACGAAATGGTATTGGATACGAGATCATCCCAGAGGAAAAATGGACTATGCCCTCTAGCACGGATGAGCCCCGTGAAGCCCTTTACATGGAGGGCAAAAGAGCTCTCTTCCTCAAGGCATTTGATGAGTCTGAATACAACGCGAAGTATTATACCCGACTCAGCAAGCTTCACCAACCTTTTGCCGGCAGAGGACTCGAGAATGTGTATATGTGGGTGCATCTGAAGGACAGAACAGATGTGAAGCTGCAGCTGCTGGAGGGTGGCAGGGTAGTGAGCACTATCTCTAGAGAGCCATATCTGGTGGAGCAAACTCCCGGATATACTCTGGGATACCATATAGTCAAATTTACCGAGAAAGAAAGAGAGGCTGGCAAACAGCCATCCTTTGAGGCATTTAAACTTGAATTAGAAGCAAAGCAAGGTATGCAGATTCGGCTTGTTGATGGCGATGGGAATGTAATTCCGGGAAGCCAGCGGATAATAAAGACCGTACAGCCGGCAAATGCCAAGGCAATATATTCGGTCGCAGCATTGCCGTTGATCCTGGGAGCCCTGGTCACGCTTACAAGACGCCGGAGAGCAGGAGGCGGGGCGAAGGGGACGAGCAAAGACAGGAGCACGGCTGTATAATCGGAGTATAGTCTTAGTGTTCAATAGCGCTGCATTAGCGCAGGTATATGGTGGGCGCCAAAATGGGGAAATAGTCACATAATCCTTGCGACTATTTCCCCTCTTTGTTTCATATAATAGATAGAGGCTATTGAAATCCGTATTCATGAGCATAACTTCAAAATAGCAAGCTATTCAACGTGAACGTAACATTTTGTTTACATAGATGCTGCAGGGGCCTATCATCGCTGTTTGAAACCGCCTTAGATGCGTGCTATAGTTATTATTGCCACTCGGGACGGCAATGCGGGAAGACAAACCGGCAGCGCCGGAAAGGTGGCTTTGGACAAAGGATGTCCGCGGGATAAGATTGCTCCTTGAAAACTAAACAGTGTGAAGGACAGAGCAGGTTCAACGAGGTATGAGCGAGGAAATTCTGGCTAGAGATAGTCAGAGGACCCGAGTCAATATCCTATAGATTTCTATGAGGACAGTCCCGATTGCACTGGGGGGATAGATTCTCTGGTGCGGTAGGGAGG
>JABLXA010000023.1 GCA_013178415.1 Bacillota bacterium
CTCCCCATTCTGGGGGTTTGTATGATACAATTTCATTGGCGGCTCCCTCCTTTTGTTGTCTACCTCTGTTTTACCACAGAGGGCCGGGAGTCGCCAGTTCAATTTCTACAAAATTCGGGACATCCTCGCTTCAATGGCTACACATGGTGTTTTCCAGTCATTCGTTATGGTATCTGCACAAACACTACTGCAGACTGAAACGGATAAGAGTTATCTTGGACGAGTGGCAGCCGTGTCCCAGTCTTCTTACACACTAGTTGCAATGATGTCTGTTCCAGTTTCCGCTATGCTCTTGGAAAGTATCGGCCCAAGTAAGACACTCCTTCTTCAGGCAGTGGTTGTGCTGATAGCTGGGGTTTTCGCAAGAATAACACTTCCGCGGTGCTCAGGATATATGAGCGCAGTCGGCTGAATCGGCCTGATGATCGCTTAGACACCGGAAGATGGAATGGCTGTATGGCTCCAGAATTATGGGCGACTCTCCGATAGGGCCCATTCGGCCGCGGCCTCTCGCTACAACGGGCAGAGAACCAATGGCTGGGGTTCTGGCCCTGTGTTCCTGGGCTCGGCTTGCAGTTTTCACTTTTCCGGGAGGGAGGGGCGAGTCAGGGGTAAAGCCTATGGCGAGCTACGTAACCTTTGACTCGGTCCAAGCGGAGGTTAAGACGGGTCATCAATCCAAGGCTAGGTGGATACTATATGAATCCCGGCATTCGATTAGGAGAAGGTAGTCAGGATGATTAGAAGTTATCTCTACTCTCACAACATGGATTACCATTCATGTTTGAGGTTTACATATATTTCTTCAATGACCGGTAGATGATCTATCGTGGTGGGGATGAAAGGGAAGTAAGAGACTTGAAGGATATTAGGGCGTAGAGGTGGCTGGCGCTGTAATGGTGGTGAAGGAATAAGACATACGGATGTGGTAATGTACGGTAAATGGACACGGATGTGATAGCTATGGGTCGCCCCGTATTCTACCGCCAGCGCATCCGTAGTCAGGTGTCAATTCCGGTAAAAACGTCAGCGGGAATACCGGAATAACTGGCGATAATGGAGAAAAAATAGCCCCGGCTTAGACCGGAGCCAATAGCGTCCGTATGATGACGCAGGAAGTAGAAAGGGCCAAGGGGGAGGAAGGCCTCTTCCCTGGCGATTGTTTCCATTTTCATGCTCAGTCGAAAGGCCGGGCCTGTCAAATAAGCATGATTGAGCGCTCGCTTTTTCAGAAGAGAATAGAAACGAGCGTTTGATTGGATTTTAGTGATGCGCCCTCATATATGCCGCCCGGCTGAATCTGTCTCCAGCATATAGCGCATCTCTCCCGGCCAACTTGCATAGCGTTAGATACGGCCCGCCTCTAAACCCACTCTCCAGCGGTATATCTGCGCACTGTGCAGGAAGATGCCAGCCTCTGAAATTCAAGATGCCGTTTGGACAAGGGTGGGAAAGGTCGGCTCAGGCATAGTGGTCCTGACAGTGTGACCAATCTGGTCCATGAACTGCTTTACCTACATTTCGCATTTAAAAGGGCCGTTTGTTGTTTTCTGGTCCATGATTCGATCGGTTTTGGCATCGCGCTTGGCGCAGTTGCCATGTGGGTCCGGTTATCGACGGAGCTGCTCCTACGTCCTTTCCCTGTATTCTCGGCCATTGGTGTCACCTCTTGCGGAGTCGGGGTAATCGCGAACACCGAGGTAATCTTTCAGTGCTGTCTGAAGAACACGGGAAAAATTGACCTTCTGCCGTTCCGCTAAATCATTGAGCCATTTCGGCAAGGTCAGGGTTTTCTTTATCGCCTTGTTTGCCATCTCGTCTCTGACAAGGGGCATCCAGGCTTCAATGAATGCTATGAAGGCGCCTTTGGGAACATCAATTCTCTCCGGGGAAGTCGGCTCAGGTATGGGGTCACCGTCCTCTTCCATCCCGTATAGATGAAGTTCGAGCGCTTCCTTGGCCATTCGGAGGGCTTCCTCCAAAGTGTCACCTTCGGTGATGCAGCCGGGCAGATCGGGGAAGGTTACCGTATAGCCTTTCTCCTTCTTCTCCCCCGGCTCGAAAACGGCCGGGAATATATATCGGTCCATGTGCCTAGCCTCCTTTGTCAACAGAGTGCGTCTTCATTGAGACCAGCTTGTCTGAAGATGGTCCTTACCGTCCTGGGGTCCAGGTCTTTCTTGGGATGGGGAACCGTTACCTTGCCTGGTTTGGTAGGATGAATCAATTGCACGTGTGAGCCTCTCTGGTTCTTCTCCACCCAACCGTCTTTACGCAATATCTGGAGGATTTCTCTTGATGAATAGCTTTTCACAGACGGTTCCCTTCCTTTGCAGTTTGATTATAATACGTATTCAATATACGTGTCAAGTCCTTTTCAATATACATATTCAAGCGTGGCAAAGAAGCTCTCCGCAACCGCGTTATCCAAGGCGTCACCGACCGTGCCCATGGGTCCTCGGAGCCCCGTAAGTACCCCGGCTATCCTCGTAAATCGGTATGATGTGTTCTATAAGTTCAGCGTCTTGCCATACACACGACACGACGGCCCCCTGGTACGCCACACGTAGTAGCCGCTAGTAGCGAGGCATGGAGCCCTCGTATCTTGACGCCCCGAGAGTCCGCACCTCCGGGGCCACCTTTGCCCCTGGCTAGTATACTTGAGTACGGGCTTTCGTGAGTTCTCAATTTTTAATGAATCACTACATGGTATTCTCGCAGCCAAATGTCTATTTGAATCAGATAAGCGAAAAGTTGGGCACCCCCCATGAGCTGGCCGAACCAGGTTGGACCGAATGTTGATGCATCTGACCAGGCGATAGTGCGGACAACATCTACATTGATCAACTGGAGCAAGGGTGAGGTAGGGTCGTTTAAGATGTCCAGGAGCTGGTTGCGGACGGCCGCCAAATAGGTAGGGTTATGTGTCTTTGGGTACGGGCTTTTGCGCCGTTTCAGCACGTCATCGGGTAACACGCCTAAGAGTGCCCGGCGTAGGATCCCTTTTGCCTGTTGACCACAATTCTTCATTGACCATGGGATGTTCCATGTATACTCGACTAGACGGTGGTCGCAGTAAGGTACCCGGACTTCAAGGCCAACAGCCATACTCATACGATCCTTGCGGTCGAGGAGTGTAGGCATGAAGCGAGTAATATTCAGGTATACCATCTCTCGCATGCGGGCTTCTTGGGGATCCTCGTCAGGAAGGCGGGGTACCTCTGCAAGGGCCTCCCTATAGCGTTGTGTCACGTATTCCTCCGGCTCGATCCACTCAATCAACTCGGGTGAGAGAAGACGGACTCGTTCTCTCGTCATTCGCGCCCAAGGGAAGGTATCGGCAACTAGAGCCTCCTGATTATGAAACCATGGATAACCTCCGAAGATCTCATCGGCGCACTCGCCTGATAGGGCAACGGTGGTCTCCTTCTTGATCTCACGGGAGAATAGATAAAGGGAGGCATCCACATCTGCCATCCCGGGCAGGTCTCGGGCACGGACAGCAGCTGTCAGGGCCTCTATCAACTCAGGTGTATCGATCATAATAGTGTGATGCTGTGTTCCAAGGAAACTCGAGACACGCCCGACCCATGGGGAATCAGAGTTTTGGCTGGAATGCATGAGGAGTTGGCTGCCGGTCATCGTCCATCGGCACCATCCGATAAAAGCCACGCTAGAGATCCAGTAGTCGATCTTTCGCATGAAACCCGGCCCACTGCAGTCGATAAGGGCCGGGTTTCGTATATGGGTTTGAGTCCGGTTCAGAGGCTTGATATGACGCTCGACATAGACTCACATGGCCCTTCCGAATTGGTCAAGGAAGAAGATCTCGCCTCTATTCTTACGAGGTCGGGCTTGCGGTGTCTCAGCGGGTCTGCCTATGGGCGTCAGCGCGATCACCCTCATTTCAGCCGGTATGCCCAGGACCTCTTTCACTTTATCCTCATTGAATGCGCCAATCCAGCATGTTCCATAACCAAGGGAACTAGCTACAATGACCATGGTTTGCATGGCTATTGCCACATCAACTGGATACCATTTTTGGCTTTCCGCCGGCACCCCGATCCCTGCTAATATAGCCCCGGCATCTGCCAGCCAGGTCTGGCCGTTGCATGCATTGGCAACTTCCTTCCTCTTCTCAGGATCCCTGACTATCACGAATCGCCAAGGTTGGCGATTTGCCGCTGAAGGAGCCATCCTGCCGGCCTCTATGATCTTCGCGAGGTCTTCATCCGATATGTCTTCAGGCCGGAATCTACGTACACTGCGCCTGGCCATGACAGCAGAATACACATCCATAATGGTAATCCTCTCCTTTCTCCCTATCTTAGTTATATCCTATAAAAATATTTCTATAAAGGAGCGCCATTCTCCTGTGCCAGGACGACGGGGCGCGCCTAAGGAATTAGGCGTTTGCGAGATACAGAGTAGGATTATAGATACGCAAGCTCGAACTCAAAAATCGCGCCTAATGTGCAGGGTATATACAAGAGGCTTGCCTATGATGCGACTGGACTTTACTGCGACTCTGGAGTTGGCTATCGATATCATGTCAGACAATGCCGCGGGAGCGCTTCAACAGGGCCTTAAGCCAAAGGAGCGGAGAATCGGGTAACAGTTGATCTTTAGTGAGCAAAGTATGATAAAATCATAAGCAACAATATCTCTACCTTGAGAATAGCTGAGCGCTATTTTCATTTTTCGTTGGTGCCGCTCCCGCGGCATGGACGACTACCTGAAAATAGCGGTGCCCGCTTCGGGGGTTTTTTCCCTCTGATGGCACTGCCGCAGCAGCATGAGGGTCTACTGTGAAGATGGCGGCGTCCATTTCGGGGATTTTCGTCCCCTATCTGATTTCATTACAGGACCGCTCTGATGATGACGCCGCAGCAGCATAAGGGTTTGTCCCAGCAGGGTTACAGAGATCCATCACATTTTCGGGCTGTATGAATGGGGTGAATGCGTATTTGCACGACTAATGACAAGGAGCGTCGTCTAGGAGTGATCGGTATAGTCATAGAGGACAGAGAGAAGTCCGCCGCGCAAGTAAATGCACTCCTTTCGCAATATGGTGATATCATCGTCGGGCGGATGGGCATACCATATCGAGCGGAAGGGGTATCGGTGATCAGCCTGATCGTGGATGGAACCACGGATGAAGTTGGAGCGTTGACTGGTCGCCTTGGCTCTCTGCCGGGCGTTTATGTGAAGAGCGCCCTTACGGCGAAGAGGCTGCCTGAGAAGATGGACAGGCTATGAACTAATATGGAGAAGAGGGATTTACGGTGATGAATGGGCATTCTCCAGATCATCTTGTCGTCATGAGATTATCTGCTAGCACAACTTTATCCTTCTTTATGGAGGATTGCATAAGTGGCATGGTACGGCGCCTTGAACCAGGCCAGGTTGATGTCGTAGTCACATCGCCTCCATACAATCTCGGCATAGATTACAATACTTACGATGATACCTTAAGCCGCGAGGAATATCTCAAATGGACGGAGAAATGGGCTCTTGCGGTAAAGAACGTTCTATCGGATCAGGGCTCATTTTTTCTGAATATAGGCTCTAAGCCCTCTGATCCATGGGTGCCGTTTGAAGTAGCGGCTACCCTGCGGCCAATATTCCACCTTCAAAATGTCATCCATTGGGTCAAATCCATAGCTATTGAAAAACGGGATGTAGGGGATTATCCGGGAATTCTTCAGGATGTGGCTGTAGGACACTACAAGCCAATTAACAGCCAGCGATTTATTAATGACTGTCATGAATACATATTCCATTTCACAAAGCGCGGGGATGTATCACTGGATCGCCTGGCCATAGGGGTGCCATATCAAGACAAGACCAATATCGGAAGATGGGATTCAGTAAAGCAAGACTTGCGATGCAGAGGCAATGTATGGTTTATTCCGTACAACACGATTCGCAGCAGGAAAACGGAGAGGCCTCATCCTGCTACCTTCCCTCCGAAGCTTCCGGAGATGTGCATCAAGCTCCATGGTCTCGATAAGTGCCGACTTGTCATGGACCCTTTCATGGGGCTCGGAAATACGGCTCTAGCTTGTCTTTCATTGGGAAAGAGCTTCATTGGTTTTGAGTTAGATCCGGAATACTTCAGTATCGCAGTCGAAAATGTGCAGAAAAAGACAAATGAGCTCAGGCTTCCCATGTTTGAATGAGTTCAATCTGTGCTATGCTGGAAGAGCCAGGCCCTTAGCTCACCTAATTTTTCCCCCTCGGGGTACGTTCCATCTATGCGGGTTTTTCTTAGAGCCTCAATGTAACTTGGGTTCGAACGAAAGAAGGCGATGAGATCTCTAAATAGGCACATTGTCACAGGCGTGACATAATGCTCGATGCCCTCAACCTGCCCAGCTACGGTGTCAGGGGGCATCAATAGCGACAGAAACTGTTTGAGCGTTTCGTCCCGCCATACAAGGAAATTCCCAATGGCAAGACCTCTTTCAGAGAGGGAGATGTTGCGATACTTTTCATAGGTTATCATCCCTTGCTCATCCAGCCTCTGCACCATCCTGGTCACGGAGGACGGCTGGACATTCAGGGCCTCAGCCAGATCGACAGGCCTCACATAACCTTTCTCCTGAAAGATTCGATATATCATCTCCAGATAGTCTTCCATGCTTTCTGTCAGCATCATTTGAACACCTCCTTCCCCGTAACCTTACCCAAACCACCTGGCCGCCTGCGCTATTGCGGAGCACAATATGATTCCGATACCTGTCGGTATGATGGCGGATAGCAAGGTCCATCTGAGGCTTCCCGTTTCCTTATAGATCGTAGACAATGTCGTACCACAAGGATAGTGAAACAAGGAGAATAACATCATATTCATGGCGGTGACCCAGGTCCAGCCATTTGCCGACAGGATGTTTCTAAGAGAATTCAGGTCCCCGGCTTCCACCATCATGTTATTAGATAGATATCCCATCAACATGATGGGAATGACAGTTTCATTGGCAGGCAGACCTAGCAGAAAAGCTGCCAATATGAATCCGTCGAGCCCCATTATATGACCCAAAGGATCCAGACGTGTGGCAAGATGAGCCAGGAGACTTGCCCCGCCGATCTGAATATTCGCCATAAGCCAACTTATAGCCCCGGCTGGGGCGGCTATTGTGACCGCCCGCCATAGTACAAATAATGTTCTATCGAAGACAGACCGTACAATTATCTTGCCTATCTGGGGCTTTCTAAAGGGAGGAAGCTCAAGCGTAAAGAAAGATGGGACTCCTCTGAGGACGGTTTTTGATAACCCCCAGGAGACGACAAATGTCACTCCAGTCCCGATCAGGATAGCCGCTATTACTATCAAGGCCGCCAGAGATATTCTATCATGTGAAACGAGGCCATTTGCAGCAACGAGACTGGCCATAGTGATCAATGTTGGAAACCGGCCATTGCATGGCACGAAATTGTTGGTGAGGATGGCAATCAGCCTCTCCCGGGGTGAGTCAATGATTCGACAGGCCATCACTCCAACAGCATTACACCCAAAGCCCATGCTCATGGTCAGAGCCTGCTTCCCATGGGCGCCTGCGCGCTTGAAGAAATTGTCCAAATTGAAGGCTATGCGCGGTAGATAACCCAGATCTTCAAGGATAGTAAAGAGCGGGAAGAATATCGCCATGGGTGGCAGCATGACCGACACCACCCATGATACGGTCCTGTAGACTCCCAGGAGAAGGATTTCATGAAGCCATTTTGGGATGGTTGAATATCTGGCTAGATCGACCAGCCTGTCCTGAAGCGAGAAAAGAATGCCAGACAGGAGGCGCGATGGGTAATTCGCTCCACTCACAGTAATCCATAATAGCAGCCCGAAGAGGGCCAGCATTGCCGGAAAGCCTACAACCTTTGACGTGAGGAGGTCATCGAGGACCTCCTCCAGGCCCTTTTTCCTTCCTTTTCTCAGAGTTACAGCCCGGCTTGCTATGTATTCTGCCCGCCCATATATCGTTGATACTATCCGGTCCCTGATGCTCTTTGAATAGTCATCGCTGAGGCACCTGACGGATTCGACGATCCTGTCAAATTCCTTTACCTTGCAAGTATCCCCGAGATGACATCTGATGTTTTCAATAAGACCTAAATCTCCATCGAGAAGGCGAAGGGCGACCCAGCGGGGGGTGATCCTACCCGGCGATAGAGCGGAAAGGTTCCTCTCCAGATCATTGAGTATAGATTCAAGGCCTTCGTCATATATGATAGGCTGGGGAGATGGCGAGATTTCACCATCAATGATGTTGTTTACCACATCCTTAAGCTGGGTAAGCCCCTTTCCAGAACGGGCGATGGTGCCAACGACAGGCGCTCCCAGGTCCTGCGACAATTGGGCTAGATCTATTTTGATGCCTTTACGTTGAGCTTCATCAACGAGGTTGACACAAACTACAACATTAGGCGTCGCCTCGATTACTTGAAGGACCAAATTGAGATTCCGTTCAATACATGTGGCATCGACTACCACGATCACCACTGCGGGATTTGAAAAGCAGAGGAAGTCCCTGGCTATCTCTTCTTCCTGGGAATTGGAGAGCAAGGAATATGTACCTGGGAGATCAACGAGAGTTATTCTTTTCTGCCGATGTATATAGTGGCCTGTACTCAAGGCCACTGTCTTGCCCGGCCAATTGCCTGTGTGCTGGTGCAGCCCGGTTAGAGCATTGAATATAGTGCTTTTCCCGGTGTTAGGGTTGCCCGCTAGAGCCACCAGGGCTCTATTGTTTCCAGAAGGTCCCATATGCAGCATCTCCCTATCAGGATATGGGCTTTATATATATGTCGCGAATGTCATCTCTGCGGAGCGCGATCGTAGCCCCTCGAATGCTGAAGGCAACAGGGTCGTTTACAGGGCTCTTTCGGACCGCCTCGATCTTAGTGCCAGGGACTAACCCTAAGTCCAGCAGGCGACGCCGAACAGCTCCTGTTACCCCTACGGAGATCACTTCCCCCCGCAGGCCAATGGGGAGATCGCTCAGCGGAAGGAGTTTATGTCTGGTTTCACTGCTTTCACTGCGCATTCTCGATTCCTCCTACTTCCACAGCAAAATGTCCTGGAAGGAATAATTCCTGACTCAGGACCAGGACTATTCTCTACTTTGTCGGAGAACAAAGAGTTTGCTGTAAGGCAAGAATTCTGCTAATAGGGTATGATCTACACCGAATGTTTGACACTTCTTCATGATGATAGCCCGGCATTCACATGCCAAGGAACTGGAGTCGTGGAATATGGGATCGAACATGACATTTGCGTAGCCAACATTATGGTCCCATGGCACCTTTCATGAATGCGGAATACAACTGGCTCTTACGGGCCCGGCCCTAAGATTCAAGATGATCACCTATCAATCGGGATCAGGGGAGGAATTTCCGGCATGAGTACCGAAAGAACGGTTATAGATTTTGAGAATATAGTTTGGTTTCTCGGGATGCTGGGACTTGCGATATTCTTCGTCATGACGCCATCTAGCTGATGATGGTATTACCTGACGAAGCCAGACCGCGGCAGATGTTAGGGCGATGGTCGGAATGATAGAAGCCTGGCGGGAACAGACGCCGGTTTTCCAGGGGATGCAGGAAGGGTGTAAGTCAATTGAAATGAGCGACATGTCTTATCATCCACTCATTGGTATCTCCTGTTCTTTTGAACGACGGGACTCGCAAGATCCCGGGAGGGACCGGTTTTTTCTCAATGCCGATTATGGTCGCGCCATCACGGCTGCTGGCGCCATTCCCGTGATCATTCCACATGTGTCGCCGGAAGACAGGGACGGTGATGCTCTGAAGGAGCATGTAGATATGATTCTTCAGCGCTTGGATGGTATTTTGCTTTCCGGAGGGGGAGACATTGATCCAGCCTTCTATGGCGAATCTCGCCATCCGAGGTGCGGCTCCCCTGATAAGATGAGAGATGAACTAGAATTGCTTCTTGCTAGGCGGGCTGTCTCTCTGGATCTGCCCTTGCTGGCTATATGTAGAGGTATACAGGTATTGAATGTAGCTTTTGGTGGTACCCTGTTTCAGGATATACCAGACCAGATTTCGGGGGCAAGCAGGCATGACTTCGCCGGAACCGGATCACGCGAGGATAGAGCCCATAGGGTCAGGGTTATGCCGGGTTCTCTTTTAGGAAAGATCCTGTCATGTATGGAAGAGTCCAAAGATCCCGGAATGTATCTCATGATAGAGGTGAATAGTTTCCACCACCAGGCGGTAAAGCGGCTAGCTCCAGGATTCAATGCAATTGCATTTTCGGAAAAGGATGAGATAATAGAAGCGATCGAAGCCAGAGACAAGCAGTTTTGCCTGGGGGTCCAGTGGCATCCTGAGGCCATGACTAAGTCGAATGAGCCTGCAAGGCGTATCTTTGAGGCCTTCGTGCGGGCCGCCACGGCTTTCGGACGCAACAGACAAAGGAGGAAGGAGAATAGCCGCGGGGCATCCCGCGGAGTTGCTGCATCTTGAAAGACGATGAACTCTGTCGTGATCTTATTTCCAGGATGAAGAAAATCGAGGGGCAGGCCCGGGGCATACAGAAGATGATCGCCGAGGGTCGAACCTGCAGCGATATCATTGTACAACTGAGCGCGATGAAATCAGCCATCGATCAGGTGGCAGTCAGCATCCTTGCCAGGTATATGGCGGACTGTCTGGACAGAGAAAGAGCCCAGGGCAAGGATATCAAAGCTGCGCTGGAGGAATTCCTGCCTGTCTTTCGGAAATTCTCTTGAAGATCGGATGGGTCGCGACTGCGGCTTCAGGGGGATGTCGTGCCGAGGCAGCTGTCCCGCAGGAATTGATCATAGGCAAAATCAGCTAGATTTCGGCTAAAAGGCAAGGAGGTACCTGGTGCATATGAGTGATCGTTCTTACAAAATAGCAGTCATCCCCGGAGATGGGACAGGCCCTGAGGTTATACGAGAGGGACTCAAGGTCCTCGCAGAGGCTGCGCGCAAGTGTGGCTTTTCAATTGAAACCAGGATGTTCGATTTTGGAGGAGAAAGATATCTCAAAACTGGAGAAACCCTTACAAATGCGGATATCGAGGAGCTCAGGCGGTATGATGCCATCTACCTTGGCGCCATCGGACATCCCGACGTCAAGCCGGGCATACTCGAGAGAGGCATTCTATTGAGATTGCGGTTCGAGCTGGACCAGTACATAAACCTCAGGCCAATCAAATTATATCCTGGAGTAGATTCACCCCTTAAGGATAAAGGGCCGGAAGAGATAGATTTTGTTGTGGTGCGTGAGAATACAGAAGGTCTCTATGCGGGGGCCGGCGGTGTGCTCAAGAAGGGCACTCCTGACGAAGTGGCGGTGCAGGAATCCATCAATACTCGCAAGGGCGTGGAGCGGTGTATCCGATACGCCTTCGAATACTGCCGCAAACGAGATAGAAAGAAAACCCTGACCCTCTGCGGCAAGACCAATGTTCTTACTTATGCCTTTGACCTGTGGGAGAGGACGTTCCATGAGGTAGGCGCCGAATACCCGGACATCAAGCGCGAATATGCCCATGTTGATGCCATCTGCATGTGGATGGTGAAAAATCCAGAATGGTTCGATGTGATCGTGACAGATAACATGTTCGGCGACATCATCACTGACCTGGGGGCTATGATCCAGGGCGGCATGGGAATTGCGGCAGGTGGCAATCTAAATCCCGGCGGCATATCCATGTTCGAACCTATAGGAGGGTCAGCGCCTAAATACACCGGCAAGAACGTGATTAACCCCCTTGCTGCCATAAATGCAGGGGCAATGATGTTAGATTGTCTGGGGGAGACAGAGGCGGCTCAGATGATCGATAGATCGATCGCTACAGTTTGCCAGAAGTATCTCAAAAGCCTTTCTGCAGGCAAAATGGGATACTCTACGACAGAGGTCGGAGACCTTGTTGTGGCGAATCTATAATAGAATCCTATACCGACCTCGATGGCTGTTACAGAGTACAGGATTTGAGACTCGATTGGACCGGTATGTAATGAAGCAGGGGGTTGATAAAGCGATCTCGGTGGAGAAAAGAGGGATATAAGACAGGTAAATGGCCGGACCGGCTGCAATTTCAGCGTCAAAAGCCTCATAAATCTGACTTGCCTGCCCCATAGGCGGGGCGTATAATCATTCCATAGCTGGATGCATTTTCACTTTTGGGTACAGCTGACGCGCAGACCTGGCGCATACCGGGATGGCAAGGTGACGCTATTTTGCAGCCGGTTACTTTACGGCTTTTGAGATATCTCCGGCCGTACCGTCTTAGAATGCTCCTGGTGCTCACATCTCTTTTCGCTTCGATTGGGGTCGGGATGATAGGTCCATGGCTCACAAAGCAGCTCATTGACCGGATCATCGTGCAGGGCAATCATTCCTTGCTTATTCCACTTGTTTTCAGCCTCCTAGGTGTCACAATTCTCCGGGGTGTTTTCAATTACCTCACATGGTATGGCAGGGAAAAGATAGGCCAGCTTGTGGTCTTTGATCTCCGAGAAGAACTTTACCGCCACCTTCACAGGCTTTCGTTTTCTTACTATGATAAAGCGCGAACCGGCCAGCTGATGTCCCGTTTGACGGGGGATGTCGACCAGACCAGGGTTCTCCTGTCCACAGGGTTCACGGACTTGGCAAATAGCGTGGTTACATTCTGCGGGGTATTCGTCATGCTCTTGAGCCTTGACTGGCGTCTCACTCTCGTTTCACTTGCCGCAACTCCGCTTCTTTTATGGGAGGTAATGAAGGTCCATAAGAGACTATTTCCTGCGTGGCTGGCCTTCCATCAGCGGATGGCTGCCCTTACGACGGTATTGCAGGAGAACATCACGGGAGTCAGGGCAGTAAAGGCATTCGCCCGGGAGAACTACGAAATAGAGAAATTCGAGCATGAAAACCGCTCTGTGATGGAACAGCAGCTTGGCCTATCGCGGATATGGCGGACATCATTCCCCTTCATGGATTTTCTCTCAGGATTGAGCTGGACTCTCCTCATCTGGTACGGAGGAAGGGAGGTCATCCTCGGGAGAATCACTCTGGGAACGCTTGTCGCTTTCAATGGTTACTTGTGGAGCCTAATATGGCCTATCAGGCATCTGGGCTGGTTGGTGAATGTATTGGGTCAGGCCCAGACTGCTGCAAAGCGTATTTTCGAAATACTTGATTCCCCGCCGGCGGTAGAAAGCAGGAAAGATGCAATTGTCCTTCGAGATATGAAGGGGCATGTGAGATTTGAGAATGTCTCCTTCAGCTATGGCGATGGCCCTCCGATTTTGAAGAACATAAACCTGGAGGTAAAGCCAGGAGAGACAGTTGCTATATTGGGCGAGACGGGGTCCGGCAAGACCTCTCTCATCAGTCTCATACCAAGGTTTTATGATGTAACCGCAGGCCGGGTGACTGTGGACGGCCATGATGTTAGGGATCTCGATCTCAAGAGTCTAAGGAGAAATATAGGCATCGCTTTGCAGGAGACTTTCCTGTTTTCTGCCAGCATAAGGGATAATATCGCTTATGGAAAGCCTGACGCCTCTGATGAGGAGATCATACGAGCCAGCAAGATCGCGCAGGCCCATGATTTCATCATGCAGCTTCCTGAAGGATATGACACTGTTGTGGGCGAACGGGGTGTGGGGCTTTCTGGTGGCCAGAAACAGCGCGTCGCCATCGCAAGGGCTATACTAACAGATCCTGCCATTCTTCTGCTGGACGATTCTACTTCGAGCGTGGATATGGAAACCGAACGTCATATTGAAGAGGCTCTCAAGGAAGTCATGAAGGGTCGCACTACCTTTGTAATTGCCCATCGGCTCTCGACCATCATGAATGCCGATCATATTATAGTGCTCAAGGACGGAGAAATCGTCGAGGAAGGTACGCATGAGGAATTGCTCCGCGCCAATGGCGTTTATGCGGAGATATATCAGATCCAGTTCAAGGACCAGATGAAAGGACTGGATATTGAGAGTCTAGTTTTCGGGGATAGATCATGCCGAGCGGAGGGTGTATATGCCACGTCAAATAGATGAGGAAGATGAGGCGTATCAACGCCCATTCGATCAAAAGCAATTTATTCGCCTTCTTCGCTATTTGATCCCGCACAGGATCAGGGTAGCGTATGTCATCGTCCTTGTTATAGTGGCAGGATTTGTAAACCAGGCGACACCATACTTGATGAAGATTGGAATAGACACGTATATAAAGTCAATGGATCTGAGAGGCCTCAATCTATTGGCAGGACTTCTCTTGGCATGCAATGTCACCGGTTGGATTGCCGCTTATCTCAGGACCTATCTCATGGCCTATATAGGTCAGAATGTGTTATATACTATGCGGCAAGAACTCTTCACGCACATACAATGGCTTTCATTCAGGTTCTATGATTCGCGGCCCGCTGGCAAGATCATAGCTCGCATCACAGGCGATGTGGGAACTCTAAATGACCTTATCACAAATGGCATCATAAATATCGTGGCTGATTCCGTAAACCTCGTCATAATAGTGATTGCGCTCCTTTCAATGCATGTCAAGCTGGCTCTTCTCTCCTTCTGTATCCTGCCATTTATGGCTATATGGGCTCTTCGCCTGAGGCCCAGGATCCGGCTCCTTTGGAGGATGGTGCGCGCCAGGATTTCGGCCATAAATGCGAATCTCAACGAGAGTATCCTGGGCATGAAGGTGACTCAGGCGTTTGTCAGAGAAGACCGCAATCTTGAGAACTTCAGAGACCTGCTCAAGAAGAACCTTGATACCTGGATGAAAGCAATATCCCTTAACGTAATTTTCGGTCCCGTGGTCGAGGTCATCGGCACCATTGGAACATGTGTCGTGATCTGGTATGGGGTAAGGGAAATAGCAAGCGGGCGAATGACGGTGGGCATGATAATGGCATTCTTGAGTTACCTTGGAAGGTTCTGGGCGCCCGTTAGCACTCTCACTAACTTCTATGGTCAGGTACAGGCAGCAATGGCGTCATCAGAAAGGGTTTTTGAATTTCTGGATACCCGACCCGAGATAGAGGAGAAACCGGGCGCCGTTGCGCTCCCGCCAATCAAGGGGGCTGTCAATTTCGAGCATGTATCATTTGGCTACGAGCCGGGCCAGGTGGTATTAAAGGATTTTTCTCTTTCTGTGAGACCCGGCGAGACCATCGCCCTAGTAGGACCCACAGGGGCAGGCAAGACTTCCATAGTCAACCTTCTTAATCGCTTCTATGATCCAACTGAGGGGCGCATCACCATCGACGGGTATGATATTCGTGATGTCACTCTAAAATCCCTGAGAAGTCAGATCGGCATCGTGCTGCAGGACACGGTCCTCTTCTCTGGGAGCATCGAGGACAATATCCGCTATGGCAAGCTAGATGCTTCGATGGAGGAGATAGAAGAGGCAGCGCGCATCGCCAATATTCATGATTTCATAATGCAGCTTCCTCAGGGATATAAGACAGAGATCGAAGAACGGGGTTCCAAACTGTCAGTTGGTCAGAGACAGCTCCTTTCTCTGGCCAGGGCGGTGTTGGCAAATCCCAGGATACTTATCTTAGATGAGGCAACATCCAATATAGACGCGCGCACTGAGATGCTGCTGCAGGAGGCCATCGAGCGTGTTTTAAAAGGTAGGACCTCTTTTGTGATCGCTCACCGGCTCTCCACGATACGGAACGCGAACCGGATCGTGGTGATTGAAAATGGCCGGATCGCTCAGATGGGAACCCATGAGGAACTCATAAATACCCCCGGCATATATCGGGATCTATCTCTCTCCCAGGTTCGCGAGCAATCTCTGGCGGTTTAGGGTTGCCCCGGGTGGCGCTAGAACTGAGCCGCTGAGTCGATGGCTACTCGATTGCTTGCGAGCAGGAGCCTGGGGCATTCGAGGCGATTGGGCGATCAGCGATGAGGCGATTCGGGCTATTGACTCATGGCAATATGCATGATACAATGTTTTTGTCTCAAGGGTAGAGGAATTGTGGCCCCGTCGTCTAGTGGCCTAGGACATCGCCCTCTCAAGGCGGTGACACGGATTCGAATTCCGTCGGGGCCACCATTTTTGTGTACACGGGCGCTATTTTCAAGGCCGCCCCGCATTGCCTGGCGTTGAGGAATAGCATTTCGTCCCTTGCCTATGGTATGATATTGGTGGCGTGTTTATTGGCTGTCTCATCTTTGATTCTGCAGGGGGCGATCTAAAATGGATGCATCTTGCGCAATTTACCTGCAGGGGAGGAGGCGCCTCGCTGGAAGCCCGAAAAATGCTACCAGGTATCGACGGGGGCCTACCAGATACGCTTTTTGCATCACCTTCCTACTCCTTATCCTGCTATCCCTCGTTGACTGCTCCATTGTTCTTGGATGGAATGGGCATGAGACAATTACGCTCTACGCCCTGCGTAATGTGCCCGAGCTCTCCAGATTTTCGCGGATCATGCCAAAATCGTATAGCTATGAAGATATAGACAAAGACAAGTATAACCCGAAGTTTGAGATCAAGTATGTCGCTGGAGAGGGAATGGGCCCTCTATCCGCGCTGCAGATCCTTACGAGTTATGCTTCTGAGCCTGACTGGGATCTGGATACCGGTCTCAGCATCCACCCTCTTCAGGCGTTGACCGGTGGCAGCCAGGGCTGGCGCCATCAGCGTTATCTGTTGTTTAACGGGCTCGTAAGGGTAGGAGCTGCGCCCCAGCGTGCCGCTCATTTCTATGAACTCTCGCTAGAAGCTTACAAACGCGGCGATTTCTACTGGGCATTTCGCTTTCTGGCGCGTGCGCTGCACTATGTTCAAGACTGTGGCCAGCCGCTTCATTCACTTCCTATCCCGGAGCGAGATTTGATATCGCGGTACAAACTGAATATGGAACGCGTACAGAATATAGGGAAGAACGTTCATTATAATCTAGAAGCATTTATTCGCTATCACCTGAACTCAAGGACGCCTAAGCTTATGCAGGCCATCGAGGGTAAGAATTATCCTGAGATAGACGATGTAAGACAGGCCGCGTCAGAACTGAATGAGATTGCGCGGGGTTACGCCGAGAGACAATACCGCCTGACGATTGAGATTTGGCCCCGACTTGAGGAAAACCGGGAGATCAATCTCGGATGGGGCGATTTCACTGGGGCCGGGCCAAAGGAAAAGGTAGATGACCTCCTGGACATCGTAGCGAAGACGCTGCAAGAAACGGCCTACTATTCACGTGGCCTTATCTACAAGTTCTTTCATGACATAAGTCAGGTTGGTCAAGGGCCATCTGTTTAACAGGTTATTCAAGGTTTCTCAGCCTAGTAAGGAGGGAGAGAAAGACATGGAAGATAGGGAGCGAGAGCGACGGCTGAAATGGTTTCGAGAGGCGCGGTTTGGCATGTTCATCCATTGGGGCCTATATTCCCAGTTGGGGCGTCACGAATGGGTGATGAATCGGGAACGGATTCCAATTGAAGAATATGAGAAGTTGGCTTCAACGTGGAAGCCGAAGCCAAATGCTGCGCGAGACTGGGCGAGGCTCGCGAAGCAGGCCGGTATGCGGTATATGGTGATGACTACCAAGCATCATGAAGGATTCTGCCTTTTCGACTCAAAGCTCACCGACTACAATGCAGCAAAATGCGGCCCTGGCAGGGATCTGGTGGCCGAATTTGTTGAAGCAGCAAGGGCCGAGGGACTGAGAGTAGGGTTCTATTATTCTCTCATGGACTGGCATCATCCTGATGGAGCTAGATGCAAGAAAGATGAAGCTGCGCGACGCCGCTTCGTGGATTACATACATGGTCAGGTACGGGAACTTTGCACAAATTATGGAAAGATAGATGTTATGTGGTATGATGTTGCCTGGCCTCTCGATGCCGAGGAATGGGAATCAGCAAAGATGAATTCCATGGTGCGCCAACTGCAGCCAGACATTGTGATTAATAACCGCTCTAAATTGCCAGAGGACTTTGACACCCCAGAGCAGCATATAACCCCATCCAAGGGCGATCGAGCCTGGGAGTCATGCATGACTTTCAATGATAGCTGGGGCTACACGCCCATTGATAAGAATTATAAAAGCGCCTGGCACGTGGTTTCTATGCTTCGCCAGGTGGCCGCAGGTGGCGGAAATCTCCTTCTCAACATTGGTCCGGGGCCGGATGGGAGTGTCCCCGAAATCTGTGAAAGAGAACTTCTCAAGGTAGGAGAATGGTTGCGAAAATATGGCCCTGCTGTCTACGAGGCGACTGACCCGATGGAACAGGAGTGGATGATAACCGGCGCATTTACCCGTAAAGGTGACACTCTTTATTTCCATTGTAATCGTTGGCCAGGCAAGGAGTTGGCTATTGGCGGCCTGGTATGCAAGGTGCTCAAAGCGAGGTTTATGAATGGCCCGGAGATTGAGTTCACTCAGGCGCGCGATAGGCTTGTCCTGCGCGGATTGCCGGAGGAGCCGCTAGATCCATTGGCCACCGTGATAGAGTTGGAGGTGGAAGGTCCGCCCCGCCAGGTACTAGGTCCGGGCTGTGTGCTGCTAGAATAGGGAGGGATCCGTTTTTGCTCCGGCCCCCACGCAACATGTAAGGAATATGGAAGCTGGCGCCGGCATGATGAGATTATCGAGAAATCACCTGAAAGGATGTGATACCTCGGATATTTCCAGGTTAATGAGGTACTGTTTGAGTTCCAACCCTCCTCCATATCCAGTGAGGGATCCATCCTTACCCACCACCCGGTGGCAGGGCACGATAATGGGGACAGGGTTTGCGGCATTGGCGGCGCCCACGGCTCTAACCGCCCTTGGGCTGCCGATTTCGCTGGCGACCCGCGCATAGGAGGCGGTAGAGCCATATGGTATCTGCCTTACGTACTCCCAAACCCTGCGCTGAAAGGCGGTTCCCCTCAGATCAAGGGGCACTGAGAAAAGGGTGAGTTTATGGGACAGGTATGAACGGATTTCATACTCAGCACGTGAATTGTGATCCTGCGGGGCGCCTTGCAGTCTATGCTTCGGCTGTTGTATGATGTTCTTCGGTCCGAAGATCTTATATAACCATGTGAAAAAACTCTCCTGCGGTTCAGTCGGCAGCAGCAATCGAACGACCCCGGCATCGGTAGATGCCACAAAGAATACCCCAAGCGGAGTTTCGAATGCGGTATATATGGCTACATTTCGAGATTGCGACCCAGTATTCATATAGATTCCCCCTCTCTGCCTTCCATTCCCACTATTCTCCATAGATTTTATTTTTACCTTCACCCAAAAGGATGATTTTTGGGGGTACGCGTGGTGACATGCTGACCGAGACCGAGTCATGACTACGAATGCTGCATTCAAATGTCGCCCCAAAATGTCGATGCCGCCGAGAGATGTTACATTGACATTCATTCATATATCCTAATATAATGATTGATGGATGTTTGGAGGTAGCCATGATGGAAAATATACGCAGAGATTACGAAAGGGCACGGGAGGGCGCGGATCTACTAAAAGTCCTCGCGCACCCTGTCCGGCTGTGCATAGTAAGAGGCCTTCTCGCAACAGGCGAATGTAATGTAAAAAAGATGCAGGAATGTCTCGATTCCCCGCAATCCACTATTTCTCAACATCTAGGGAAACTACGTGCTGCAGGGATACTTGAAGGACGAAGGGCCGGGGTTGAAATATATTACCGGCTCATAAGCGAGGACGCAAGGAAGGTTGTAGAGGCCTTGTTTGACGGAGATCATTAAGTATAAAGGCAAGTATAAAAAAGGGCTGGTGAATTTCGTGGCTAGAAAAGTTCTTATAGTTGGTGGGGTCGCAGGTGGGGCGAGCGCTGCAGCTCGGCTGCGAAGACTCGATGAACAAGCGGAGATCATCATATTTGAACGAGGGGAGTATATTTCATACGCTAACTGCGGTCTTCCATATTACATTGGCGGGATCATCAAGGAGCGCAAGAACCTCCTCGTGCAGACGCCCGAGACTATGAAGGCCCGATTCAACATTGACATAAGGACTCAAAATGAGGTAGTAAAGATCGATAGGGGGAAAAAGCAGGTCCTGGTCAGGGATCTCAAATCTGGGAAAGAGTATTCTGAGACTTATGACACGCTCATATTATCGCCAGGGGCCAGGCCAATCAGACCCAAATTTCCGGGCATCGAACTCCCTAACATTTTCACCCTCAGGGATATACCAGATACGGACCACCTCAAGGAATTCATAGATCTCAGAAGACCACAAGCCGCTGTAGTCGTGGGGGGCGGTTTCATAGGCCTTGAGATGGCCGAGGGCATTCACGCGAGAGGAGTAGCTGTATCGATAGTTGAGATGGCGCCCCAGGTGATGGATCCGCTCGATCCGGAGATGGCTGCCATTGTTCACAATCACCTCCGAGAAAAGGGGGTGAACCTATTCCTGGGAGATGGCGTGGAAGGCTTCTATCAGGATGATCGCAGCACAAAACCGGCTGATAGGGCTGGGGCCAATGGAGTTCCAGGCGCTGCGGATGCCGACGCCGGTATCGCTCATAAGACAATGGTCAGACTTTGCAGCGGACGGCAGATCGAGGCTGATATGGTGCTCCTGGCCATCGGAGTCAGGCCGGATATCTCGCTGGCGAAAGATGCGGGCCTTTCCATAGGGGAACGCGGTGGCATCGTGGTAAATGAGTATCTCCAGACCTCCGATCCGGATATTTATGCCATAGGAGACGCGATAGAAGTCATTGACTTCGTGACTGGAAGAAGGATGCCGGTCCCCCTGGCAGGTCCGGCCAACAAACAGGGACGTATTGCGGCTGACAATATTTGTGGGAGAAGACAAAAATACTCCGGAACGCAGGGAACGGCTATAGTCAAGGTCTTCGATCTCACTGTGGCGACAACGGGCAGCAATGAAAAAACCTTGAGAAAGCTGAACCAGCCTTGTGCAAGCATCATTATTCACCCTGCTTCACACGCCAGCTACTACCCTGGCAGCATTCCCATGTCACTGAAGGTGGTCTTCTCACCTGACGGCAAGCTCCTCGGGGCGCAGGCGGTAGGGCGTGAAGGTGTAGACAAGAGGATCGACGTGCTGGCCACCGCGATACGCTTTGGCAAGAGCGTCTTCGACCTCCAGGAGCTTGAACTTGCCTATGCGCCACCTTATTCCTCTGCAAAAGACCCCGTAAACATGGCGGGATATGTTGCGGGCAATGTGGTGAATGGGGATGTAGAGGTTGCAAGCTGGGATGCGATCGCGTCAATAGATAGGGAAAAAACCGTTCTCCTCGATGTGAGGGAGCCTTTCGAATGCCAGATGGGGGTCATCGAGGGGTCCATCAACATACCACTTGGGCAACTCCGTGGGAGATTGCAGGAAATCCCCAGAGGAAAGGATATCGTCGTATATTGTCAGGTGGGGCTTAGAGCCTATATCGCATGCAGGATCCTCATGCAGCATGGATTCGAAAATGTGAAGAATCTAAGTGGCGGGTGGAGAACATATAGCGCAGTAATGAAGGATCAGAAAGCGCGCAAGGAGCAGTGGGCAAATAGAAAGCTTTCGTGTGACGACGCCTATGAAAAGGCGGGCGATAGAGGCTCCGGTAAAACAGAGGATGATTCAGACAGAACGGGTGATGGTCTCTATAGCGCGAATGGCGGGGCGGACGCGTCCGGGCGCGGCGATGGCGGCATTCCACAATCTGGTAAGATAGTCACAATTGATGCCTGCGGGCTTGCATGTCCCGGTCCCATCATGCAGACATATACAGCCATGAAGGAGCTTTCGAACGGGGATATACTCGAGGTTCACGCTACTGACCCGGGATTCTTGAATGACATAGATGCCTGGTGCAAACAGACAGGAAACAGACTCATAGCCACCAGCGAGAACCCAAGAGGGTTTGTGGTCCGCATACAGAAGGGGCATGGGGATGCCAGGCCGGGGGCGGAGATACCTGCGGCAGAGAAGAATGATAAGACCATCATCGTTTTCAGCGGTGATCTGGATAAGGCTATCGCATCTTTCGTCATCGCGAATGGCGCTGCCGCTATGGGGCGGAAGGTGACGATGTTCTTTACCTTCTGGGGCCTCAACATTCTGCGGAAAGAGAAAGGGGTGCCTGTGGCCAAGGGATTCATGGACAGGATGTTCGGTCTCATGATGCCGCGGGGCAGCAAGCGCCTCGGGTTGTCGAAGATGAACATGTTGGGCATAGGACCTAAGCTCATACGGGACACAATGGAAAGAAAGAACATAGCCTCCCTTGAAGAGTTGATGGCCCAGGCCAGGCGGGCGGGTGTAAGGCTTATAGCTTGCCAGATGACTATGGACGTTATGGGCATTAAGAAGGAAGAACTCATCGATGGCGTTGAAATTGGGGGAGTGGCGACATATCTGAATGCGGCAGAGAATTCTAATCTGAATCTCTTTATATAGACAATAGAGGATCATACCCGGGGAGGACTGGAGGGGCCCCGTCCCCGGGTATGATCCTTACCTCGCCCAACTGGCTATAGAAGGTCCCCTGGTTCAGTCAGGAGGGTAATGTGCCTTCCCTCTTAGCCCCACTTGCCCTTATTCATGTGACCTGCCAGCTCTGCCTTGACCATCTGCTGGATGATTTGGGCCTGAGCTTTTGCATATTCAAATACCTTGACGCATGGAGGATCAAGATTGTCCTTGATGCCTGCCTCAGCTGTCTCAAGCACTCGCTGGAGGTGGGTGAAAAGCTCCATGTGGAGCTGATTAGTCTTTCGTGATTTGTCTATAAGTGCAGCTGCATCCTGAGGCACTTCCGCGAACTTTTCCTTCGACGCGCCACATTTTGGACAGGACTCCGGTGCCTCTTCTCCATCATAAACAAACCCACATACAGAACAACGCCATTTCTTCATCTGGAATTTCCTCCTTTATGTATGTAATCTGCGCTCTGAATCTCCCACGAACAAAGGGAACATTCATAACCTGGCTTAATATTAACATGGTTTAGTTATCCTGTCAACAGTTTTTTGTGGAATTATTTCTATACGATTTATACTTGATTCTTGCGGAGCGGATCAGCCACCTCCTGCCCTATATTTCATATGGAATGCCTAATGCTCCCGATGGCAAAGTTGAGTTGAATACAGATGTTACTCATGATAGAATCTGGACGGTGCCAGCCAAGGGGTGATTTGCCACGCCCGCTGCATCATCGCCTAAAGCGGCTCGCCTTCCCACTTTTGCTCGCTCATCTAGTGGGATTGCGGTCTTGAAGGCATGCTGTTCAGAAAATCATAGGACGCTGAAATAGGGGGATTTACATGTCTACCATAATTCCCAAGCATATGGCGAAATCTGAAGCGTCTTCATCTCATATTCAGAGCCTCTGTGAAAAGGTGCTCAAGAATATCAATCAGGTAATCATCGGAAAAGAGGATGTGGTGAGACTATTCCTTGCAGCTATCCTATGCGATGGGCATGTGCTACTCGAAGATGTTCCTGGCGTGGGCAAGACGATGCTGGCAAGATCAATGGCCATTTCCCTGGGCCTTACCTTCAGGAGGATCCAGTTCACGCCCGATCTCCTGCCTACAGATGTGACAGGCGTGTCTGTCTATAATCAGAAGACTGGCGATTTTGAGTTCAGGCCTGGGCCGATCATGGCTCAAGTCGTGCTTGCTGACGAGATCAATAGGGCTACCCCCAGGACTCAGGCAGGCCTCCTGGAATGCATGGAAGAACGCCAGATTACAGTAGAAGGAAAGTCGATGCCGCTTCCGAACCCCTTTCTAGTGATTGCCACGCAGAACCCCATAGAATATGAAGGTACATTCCCCCTTCCGGAGGCACAGCTTGATAGGTTCATGTTCAGGATATCCATCGGTTATCCCGACATCCCGCAGGAGGTGGAGATTTTGGAGAGGCAACGCCTCGGCCATCCGATCCGAACGCTCGCCAGTGTATCCACGCCTGAAGAGCTTAGTGCGGCGCAGGAGGAAGTAAGGGAGATCTTCATCGAGGATTCATGTAAGGAATATATTGTGAAGATAGTGCATGGGACCCGAAACCATCGGGACGTTGCCCTGGGTGCAAGTCCCAGGGGATCACTTGCCCTGGCCAGGGGGGCTCAGGCTCTTGCCGCGATGAATGGGCGAGAATATGTTATTCCTGATGACATAAAACAGCTAGTCATTCCGGTCCTAGCTCACCGGATCGTGCTCAAGCCAGAATCCGCCTTGCGTGGGACGAGTTCATCAAGCGTATTGCGGGAAATAGTCAATAATACTGAGGTCCAGTTATCTCGCACCAAGGCGTAACAGGCTACCCTGGGGGTTATCACGTGCACACATGGAGATTCTTTGCTATATTTTTCTTTCTGGTTTTGGCTATTCTTTTCCCCACACTGGTTTTTTATCAGGTGCTTTACCTGATTTTCTTCGCGACTCTCGGTGTCGGCTATGCATATGCAAGGGCGATCAATGGCCTTGTAGTAAGCGTTGTTCCTTCCACATATAGAATCTTTTGCGGGGAATCCGCTGCTTTGACCATAACAGTCAGGAACCCATCTTGGTTTCCCATACCCTGGGTGAAACTCGAAGAAGTTGTTCCTCTCGCCCTCGGGTACGGCAAGTCACTGAAGAGGATAATGAGCCTGGGTCCGAAGGAATCTCGCGCCTGGACCATCACTTTATGGTCGTCGAGGAGGGGAATTTATGTTGTTGGGCCGCTTCAGGTTGAGGCCGGGGACGCCTTCGGAATGACCATCAGGTCGTGGAGAATTGACCCTATTTCTATGACTGTATACCCCAAGATCGTGAGCATCGGAGAGATCAGCCTTCGTCCAAGGTTACCATATAGCTCAATTCGCGCCCATACAGCATTGTTTGAGGACCAGGCGAAACCCATAGGAGTGAGGGATTACCTCCCCCGGGATCCTGTCAACCGGATACACTGGAAACTCAGTGCTAGAGCAGGAAACCTCCAGGTGAAAGAATATGAACCGACAACTGCCCTTGAAAGCATGGTATTCTTGAACCTTAATGAGGCTGATTATGGTCTCCATTATGAGGAAACCTATTCGGAACTAGCGATAGAAGTTGCAGCATCCTTGATCGTGGCTATGGGGCGGTTGCGCCAGGCGGTCGGATTAGGGACCAATGGAGATGCTTCCACTCTGCGGCTTCCCCGGAGAGAAGTTGGTAGTCTCATCGAGGTGCTGGAATTACTTGCTTCCTGTTCCCTGGGGGCGTCCAGGGATTTCATCGATCTTATTCGCGAAGGGGCCGGGCAGCTCCCGTGGGGGTCAACTGTATTAATGGTCACTCCTGAGGATACACTGGAGCTCATTCAGACAGCTATCGGCTTAAGAAGATCAGGACTTGAGCCTGTGATCATCGTTGTGAATCGTAAGCTGTTCAACCCCGAGGCATTAGCGTCCCTAAAACGCATGGGGATCGGCGCAATCAATATCCAGACAGAGGAGGATTTGAGGGCGTGGGGGATGACATCTCTACTGCCATTCAGGAAGAATCCTGCAATATCAGTCTCCCGGCAGCGGAGCTAACCTGGTTGGGGCTCGTTGGAGCGACAGTGGCCATCATTGTCTTTCATCTCGCTATCCTCCCCTTGAGCAAGCATGCTTACCCTTGGCTGCTTTCACTCTTGATACTACCGGTACTAGCCGCCGGGTTTGCCATCACCAGGGAGGTATTGGAGGGAGGGATAAATCCGGGACTTCGGGTAGTTGAAATATTGTTGATCGCGATTGTTGTTCGCGTCATGCTGCTGATAAATGCCGATGTGCCATTGTCCAGGTTCCCCCATGAGATCCTATGGTCTTTTTTGCGTCCGAGAAGGCTCATTTCTCTCGATCAGATTTGGTACACCCTGGGGATATTGCTGTATTATTCTGAGATATGTCAGATAGCAGACAACATGTACCGTGCGCAGAGCTGGTTTAAGCCGGGGGCGGAGAGAGATAATTTCCTTTTTGAATCGTGCATGCGCGCTGCAAAGCGGCTGCGAGCATGGGGTTTCGTGCCTGGAATCATCACTTGCGCTACTCTGGCAGTCGACTGGTACATTCGACCGGAGAGTTTCTCCTGGCAAAATGGCTGGTGCCGGCAAGTTTCCATTTTGTCCATCTTTTTGCTTGTCTCGAGGATATCCCATCGGGCCTATGTCGATCTTCTGGTTGGACGGCTCGAGTGGGACTATGAGGGGATCGATTTCGATACTGACGTAGAATCGGTATGGCGGAAGTGGCTTTACATCGCATTAGGGACTGGAATTCTTGGGGCGCTGGTTGTCCCCAAGATCACTTCGCCGTTCTCTATCAGGAGCATTATAGAGTTCATGAAAAATCATCCCCCGCGGTTGAACTTCTCTCCCCCGCCGAATCTAACGCAGCAGATCCCAGCGTCTCCTCCCCCCAATATGCCTGGACCCGCTGGGCAGATACCTGAGATTAAAGGATTGGGTTTACTTGCCTGGATGCAGATTATCATAAGTGTATTGTTGAGCGTCATGGCCATCCTGGCCGTGTGCGCGCTTGTGGGGGCCCTTTTATCCTTTATCCTGCGCACTGAAACAGCTCGTTCGAGACTGATCCCAAGGATTTTGATCAGGTTTTATATTCTGACCCGACTCATTCTTCTAGAGGGCCTGGGAACAGCGAGGCGTTTCATAAACAGGTCAAAGGTCGGTGGCATTATTTCATCTATCCGCGTCATATTGGCCGGTATCACAAGGTTTCTGAAACCCGCCACAAGCTTCATATTTGGCGGGAGAAGGCGCTATCAAGATGGGAGGCCAGAGAAGGAAATCTCGACGATCAGGTCGAGGATGTCCCTGGCGCAAAGAGCAGGCGACACTCTGATCGAAATGTTCATCTCATTGGTGGATCATGCAAGTGCAGCAGGAATAGAACGAAAGCCTTATGATACCGCGCTCGAATTTTCTAGCAAGCTCAAGACGAAAATGCCAGAGGTGGCAGAAGACATTGAAACTCTGACTTCCGGGTTCCTAGAATCCCGCTATGGACAGAAGGAAGCCACCTCCGGCAGAGTTGGCGCATTGAAGCTGATCTATAGGCGGATCCTGGACAGCCTTCAACGATTGGGCGTATGAAGCAGTTCATATGATACCCCTTGTTCCATGATAAAGCTATCAGGGTGCCTTTCGAACTGCTCAAGTGCCTTCACGAACTGCATTGGATCAGCCGTATTCTCTTTGAAGAGCCCATAGTGCATTGGGATGACCAATGCTGGACCGATCTTTACCGCGATTTTTGCTGCCTCTTCAGCATTCATGTTGCCCCAACGGCCATTTATGCATATGAACATGATATCCGGCCTCAGTTCCTTGATTTCCTCGAGTTTTTCACTATACAAGGTATCTCCCGAGATATAGACCTTCATCGGTGAGAAATCCAGCACATATCCCACACTATCTGGAGTATGTTCCGCATAGGTGGCGGTAATCTGAACATCGGTGAATTCTCTGCACTCGCCCCTGTGAATTTCAACTATCCGATTCTCTGCTACCCCAAGTTGTCTCATGTGTTCGCAACTCGAGGGTGGGCCGACGAAGACAGAATCTGGCCACCTCGCCAACTCGGGAACCGTCTCAGGGTCGGTATGATCCAGGTGGTCGTGGGTGCACAGCACCAGGTCCGCCTTGACCTCAGATGGACTTATGACTATGTCGGTCAATCTGGTCAACCCTTCTCTTTTCTCTACGCTATTAGAAAGGTAAGGATCTACCACCAATCTCTTTCCGGATGGGAGGGAGAAAAGGAATCCGCCCTGGCCTATCCAGACGATGTCAGCTATTTTTCCACTGCCGCTAGAGTTATTGACGCCCGGACCGTGACTTCGTATAATCAACAATCAGATCGACCCCCCTCAAGATCAGGTTACGTTCCTCTGATTACATCAGCGTTTTGGCTTCCGACCGGCATCAGCCGCTCCTCTTAAGCTTGCCCGTGCGCATCGCGTGGAGTTCGCCCCAATTGAACACCTTGAGCCCCAGCGGGATGAGCACCACCCCGATGGCGAAGAGGAGGATCAAGTCGCCTCCAATATCGCGGAGTGAAGCATTGTGAAGCAATGCCGCTCGCGCCGCCCTCAAAGTATAAGTAGCTGGCGACAGGCGCGAGAGTGGTTGAAGCCATGATGGCAGGACATCCACCTCGTAATAGACGCCCGAGACCAGCAAGATGGCAGCCTCAAGGATATGCGCAGCCTGCGAACCCTTCTCCGGGGATAGCAATGGCAGCACAGCGGCCATGAGTCCGACTCCGATGAAGGATAGGCTGGAGAGGAGCAGCACCGCAAGCGCCGCCCCCAGATTTGCGCTTCCGAGATCCAACTTGAATAAGGACACCACTGCTAGCATGACGACCACGGTTCTCACCGCTCCATAGGTCGCGGCGTAGAGACATACTCCGCCAAGATATGACAGGCGCTTCATGGGCGCCATGAACGAATATTCGATGGTCCCCTCCCAGCGTTCCCATTGCACAGACTCCGCCACTTCATGAAACAGAACTGAAAGAAATCCCCAGAGGAGTGCCCCTACGACAAGGTAAAGTACCCTGTCGCCGCCTCCTCCGCCTGCGGGATTGACGCCTATAAATGCTATCGTGAGTGTGTTCACTACTGTATATACGAGAAATACAATCTCCCAGCCTATGTACCGCTTAATAAGGTTGAAATTTCGCTCGACGAGAGCGTAGCTCCTCCGCGCCTCTCTTACAAACTCAATCACTGTAATCCCCCTTCCTGATCGAATTCCTTTAGCTCTTTCCCAGTAAGGGCAAAGAATACATCCTCCAGAGTCACCGCTTCGCCGTTCTTTGCCAAACTGGCCTTAAGCTGGGCTGGAGTATCCAGCGCCACGAATCTGCCTTGATCGATGATCGCTACCCTATCGCATAACCGGTCAGCTTCCTGCATGTCATGAGTGGTAAGGATCACGGTAGTGCCATACTTTTCCCTCACTTCGAGAACATAGTCCTGGACTTCCTTTTTCGACACGGGATCAAGGCCTGTAGTCGGCTCATCCAGAAGGAGTAGCGCCGGGGATGTCAAGAGCGCTCTGGCGACAGCCACTTTTTGCTGCATCCCTCGAGATAGATCCTCTAATGGCTCATAAGCCTTGTTTTCGTCAAATCTGAGACGTCTTAGAATATCGATGGCATTCTTTCGTGCCTCGCGGATATCGATGTCATAGAGCCTTGCGGCATAGCTCAGGTTTTCCATAGCCGAGAGTTTCTTGAAGAAAGCCGCCTCTACTGAGACACGATTTATCAGGCGGCGCACTGCGAATCTTTCTCGCACCACATCATGGCCGAAAACCCTGATCTCCCCTTCATCGGGCAAGAGCAACGTAGATATGAGCCTGATGAGCGTGGACTTGCCCGACCCGTTAGGCCCCAGGATACCGAATATTTCACCGGGGCGAACATCGAATGATACTCCGGCCACAGCTTCCACCAGCACGCTTCTGAGGAAAATGGCGGCCAAAGCTCGCGAGAGCATTGACTTACCGGCCCACCCATTGACTCCATTGTCGTTGCCGTTGCTAGTGCCGCCGCCATCTCGATTGCCATTGCCATTGGAATCGGATTTGCCAGGAGTCGCGGGCCATTCCGCGTAGGGCTTTGTTTTCGATCTTGCATCCTTTTTCACGTAAAATAGCTTCCTTGCATTTATACATTCCAGTGCTACCTGCATGTTATACAGACCTCACTTTCGCGCCCGTGCACGGTGAAGCGCGGGCAAAAATAAAGGAGAACCAGGATTTTGCCCACGGCTCTCCAAAATGGATGCATGAAAATATCTTGCACCAAATGAAAAGGGCCGTGAGCTCTTATGCGGCCCACGACCCTGCCAAAATCTACCAACTAGGAGGCAGGATCAGGCCGCACATATGCACGAATGCCTTCCTGACGTCCACAAATGAGCACGCATAGCAATGCGGCAATTGTGGCAATTGCGAGTCGCAACCCGGCGATTAGCGTTCTGATCATTTGCGCGACCTCCTTTCTCCTCTCAAAAGGATCCTCTCATTGTAAAAATCCCAACAATGGATGTATGAGTGACTTCCATTATTGCCAAGTTCAAGTATAAGATATGAGTGGGCGGACGTCAAGTAAAACCTAACGCGATCTTTTCCGCGGCACTTTCCAGGTGGGCGGCCTTGATGCATATCGGTGTGAGGACTATGCATAGGTATAAGCCATGAACACTGCACATCAGAACCTCTGAATCGCCCTAAATGCCAACGGAGAACTCCACGCGTATGCGTCGAGAAGGGGGAAGACTGCCCCAATCTTCTTGACACATACCATTCCCCGATTCCCCGAGATGAACTTGACGCAGCGGCGAGAATGTGGGAAAATAAAACTGCAACCGTAATTCCGTAATTCCGTGATGCCGGTGAGATGCCTGAAGTATCTAAATGGCCCCATCGTGATCACAGGGAAGAAGGAGGAGACGCCATTCATCCGCCGACTGTGGTCGGTATTCGTCCGGCGCCATTCTTATGATGACAGAGCACACCGAGCGGTTTGAGGTCCGGCTGCGCCCGGATACATATCGGCTCCTAAGGGAGCAGGCGTATAGAAGAGGGGTTTCCATGAGCCATCTCGTCCGGGAAGTACTGGAACGCGAGTACGGAGCGGATGGCAGAAGGGCTGACCCGGAGAGGCAGCGTGCCATGGAAAGGCTCTTCGAGGTTGATGCGCCAGTAGCGGATTGGCCCGAGATGGAACATGAAATAGAGAAGGGACGCCTGGCAGAATGAATGCTCCGGTCTTCATCGATACGAACGTACCTATGTACGCGGCAGGGCGCCCTCATCCATGCCGTAAGGCCGCACGCGACACCGTCCGGAGGATTGTCGAAGGGGATATCGAGGCATGGACCGATACTGAGGTGTTTCAGGAAATACTTTACCGCTACTTCGCTATTGGCGAAAAAACCAAGGGGTTTTCTATCTTTGACTCCTTCATGATAATAATGAAAGGTCGTGTGTTGCCGGTAACAGAGGCAGACATGGTACTAGCGAGGCGGCTCGCAGATTCGTTTGATACCCTTAGCCCACGAGACCTTGTCCATCTCGCCGTCATGAAAAATCATAGCATAACAAGGATAATCACGGCCGATGCTGGTTTTGATACGGTGGGTTGGGTGCACAGGCTTGATCTGCTGGCAGAGTAAGTCCGGAAGTGGGCCAAGGATCTCTGTGTGCCAGTCCTCTACAACGCTTAGCGCTTTTCTCCCGCTCTTCAAAGTGAACCATCCGACGCAGTATGCCCCTGTCACGATCGCGTTCGTCTTCTGTATGGGCATGATCTCGCTTCTTGCCGACTAATCCGCGACGTATGATTTACTGCTTTCGTCCCATGGGTGCCCTTACCCCGGTCGTAGGGCGCTCTGTTCGCCTATTGGTCGCCAACATTGCTAGAAGCATTTTGCGTTCCCGAACCGTTGGCGCCTATGACTTAGCATGGCGGGCGTGACCCTCTACTCGTCCTCTGGCCCGGCATCCTTTGAAAATCTAGCCTATATAGCTATAACCCCCATCCGCCTGTGGTAGTCTATGCCAATTACCGTAACATGTCTAGAGCGTCCCCGCGGTATGGATAGTTTCTCACTGGGTGCACATGTTCGTCAAAGGTTGAGGGCTGGGAGGCAATTTGGATTACCTACTCAGCTTAACCCGTTTCCGTCACCGGAAGCGTCCTTGAAAGGCAAGGCCAGGGCCTGACCGCTGACAGCTGTTGCTGCTCACGCTGTTTGGCCGGAAAAGTCTCGAATTCGCTGACCGGACCACAAGTGTCACCCGGACGGCGTTTTGCTGATCAGGCAGCGGACTCGTTCTCGACGGCCACCTTGACCATACAATCATCAATCAAGTTCATCCATGATAGCAACTATTTCATCAGATGACGCCATTCCTGCGGGAACCGTTGCAACCACTTTTCTAAGCCATTTCCGGCCCTATATCTCAGGCTTTCGATGTGAAATCCCTTAGGCAGTCTATCATCAGGCACGAATGAGACCAGGTCCTCGCAAGGGAAACTGCTGCATTCGCCGCAATGCTCATGTCCATGCCCGGCCAGGCATTTCAAGAACCTGCATGTATCAGCTTTGGCATGGCAGCCTGAGCATTCTTTCGGAAAATGAGGGCATTTGCCGCACCAGTCTCCGCAGGCCCCGACAGCAGCGAGGGATGTGTATGCTGCCTCACTGAGGCTTTCCTTCATGAAGAAGCAACCTCCTAGATTCTACCCGCAGGTGTGGATGGAGTCTGTCACCCGTTCCGTGGGATCGATGCCTATTCTGGGACAACAGACGCAACGCACTACTGGTTATAGCCTGGACAGCGCTGACACGATCGCCTCCCGGATGCCCTCTCGTGGCGCCTCGTAGCCCCAGCCGATCTCCTCGCCCTGCACAAAAATGCCACGGTCCATCTGGTAGCGCAGGAGGGTTTCTCGGTCGTCGGCGCAGAACTCACGTAGCACCACCCTATCGCCGAACTCGGCTGCCACCTCACGCACCCTGTGCGCCTCGATGTCGCTTGTTTGGCAGAAGGTATTCCAGAAAAGATCCACCGTCACTTTGCCAGGCACAGGAACCAAATCGTATCGCCGAGAAAGGAGCCGGGGTGGCGGGGGCTCAGGCGCGTCGAATGTCTTCCACAGCACGGCCTCGTCCCGGCGGCGCACGACCGCGCGGTACCCCAGGTGCTCGAAAAAGGCTGCGGGCATGAACCAGAAATCCCGGTAGTAGGCGATGGTGGCCAGCCCCCCGAAGCCCTGGCGCCGTGCCTCCTCCTCTGCCGCCTCTATGAGGGCGCGGCCCACACCTTTCCCCTTCACTCTGCCCTGCGCCACCAGGCACGGCAACACGGCCAGGTCCTCGCCCAGTGGGCCCCAAGGCGACACAGTGATGGGCATCACGTAGGCAAAACCGGCCAGGTCCCCATCAACCAGGGCCACCTTCACCCGCACGCCGCGGGGGTACATTTCCTCCAGCCACGCCTGTCGCCGGCGCGCACAGGCATCCATCTCTTCCGATTCGCGCACATGGGTGCATGCGCCCACGTAATAGGCCGCCTCCGCATAGGCCCCCGGCTCCAGGTCAACAATGTCAACAATGCTAACTCCGGCCATCCCCCACGCCTCCTCTCACCAGCTTCTGTTGGCCGGTCCGGCTAAATCTCTCTCCTCGCAATATTCTCTATGTCTTCATATTCTCTACAACTTTGAGTTTTTCCTCTTCCGCCCGGATCAGGCTTTCTCCACCGGGTGACGGAGGACGGTTTTCAACTTCTCCGGTTTGCTCTTCCTCGGGTCGGACAGATAGATTTCGTGATGTTTGCCATCGCTGCCCAGCCGGCACTTCAGGCCATGGGACCGGATGAAGTCGTCGATCTTGGCTATCGTCTCAGGCTCGGTCGAGTAGGGGCCAATGTGCATGGTCTGAACACACAGCCCCTCATCAAATCCTTCAAACTTGGCTTTGTCCACGGGGAGGTCCGGTTTCTTCGCGGCTAATTCCTGGACGGCCCAGGCGAAAACCTCCCGGGTCACAAATTCAGGCTGGCGGATCATAAGGGTCCACCGCCAGTTATCCCTTTCTTCAAAGGAAAACCCTCCGCCATCAATCCACCAGAGTCCTTCCAGGGGTGGGACAACATAGTCAAAATATCCTTCTGGCTGCTTGTTCTTCATTTTACTCATTTTTATGATGAAAGATAAGCCGTAGAGCAGCTCCACCGCCTGTTGGAACGCTTGATTGCCGTTGGGATCCCCCGTACCGTCCAGCATGATGAAATGCATAGATGGAACCGTGACCAGTCACTTACACAGCGTCCGCTAAATACGCCGGTTAGTCACTCTCCCACATTGACACTCGAATCTAAGGGCGCTTGGTGTCTTCTGCGATCCAGCGAGCGGCTTCTAAGACGTCTCGAGCCACGAAATCAGGCTCGATACCAGCCCAGAGGTGTCTATACTCTCCAAGGGATCCTTCGCCTAGCCCCGTTCGAACCAAGATCGCCTTACATCCAATCGACCGGGCGAGGACCATGTCGCATGCACCAGCGTCTCCCACGAGGTAACATCCCGACAAATCAAGGTCAAAGTCCTCTTGAGCCCGATGCACCAAACCGGGCAAAGGCTTTCTGCATGTACATCGGTCATTGGATGCATGGGGACAACAGTAGTCCGCGTCAAGATACGCCCCTTGCGCTGCCAACTCTCGCTTCAGTTGCTCCATGCGTCTCCCGTAGTCTTCCCACGTGAAGTAGCCTTTGGCAATGTGGCTCTGATTGGTGACCACGATCGCGAGCAATCCCGCGTCGTTGAGGAGTCGAATGGCGGCCGCCGTGAAGGGGTAAAAAGCAAAGCTCATGATATCTCCCGAACCCGCTCCACCGAGCGTGCCCTGGAGGTCAAGAAAGACTGCTATACGTTTGCTCACACATCTCGACCACCTTTCGCAGGAAAGCAAAGTGGCTAGCGTTCTGGCGTATCAGCGGCGTCTGTCGCCGCATACACCAGAATGCCAACCCTTCACCGAGTCCGCTGAACGCTTGTTAGAACGGGATGATCCAACCAAAGCGCTAATGGTCTGTGCCGCCCCGTAGGGCCTCTGGGTAAGACGTACCGACTACACCTTCTCAATTGGATTACTACAAGTTACTACAAGTTGGCTATTTCCTTAATTGCGGAGACCTTGTCCTCCTGTAATCCATCAAGTTCGGATTCGTCCAACCAACCTTCTCTTAGCAGTCTAGCGAACACGAAGATAAGAACCGAATACCTATAATCGTACTTCTCATCCACCTCTCGGCGCTTCTTACTCAAGAAATCGTGCACGCGCCAGACGTCATTAGCGTTAGTGAGTTCGGCCAACATGGCGCTAACGCGCTCTCTGATAGCGTCACATTCTCGTTGATACGCACGCTCAAAGGCCTGCCTTGCGATCTTCTTCTCCCGGTTGGACCACTTGAGATCTCTCAGGTCTGTCATGGTTCACCAGTTCCTTTCGGCTCTATCGATCTGTAGCTTAGCGGCGCCCGCTTACCGGTCAAGAGTCGGGTTCAATCCCAAACGGAGTCCGCTGAATAAGCTTGTTGGGCCGGCCCCCCGAGTCGTTTCTCATACAGAGCATGGCTTGGCCGGATAATGTAGTTCACTCAACTAAATTATAGCTAGCATTTTCGTAGTAACGACACAATTTCATATTCTCGCCCCAGCAGTTAAGCCGAACGTATTCCTTATTGTGAGAATCTACTCACCGCTCAGACAACTCTAACGGACTGCGACCGACTTCCAGCCCCCATATGCACGGCGGATCGCGAGGCGGTGAATATAGCCTGCATCGCCAAGGCGATCGCCCCAGGTCATCTCGTCTTCCCATTGCACCGTTACTGTTCCAATAGATACCCCGTGATCTTTGCAATATACAACTCCCCACGCTTGGCCTTCTCACTCCACGGGGCCACCCGTTTAAATCGATCAGGTGGCCACCATTGATCAATACCCCGAAGATGAAGCCACTCCGCTGCCTTTAGAACGGTCGATATAACGTTATCGAGTTCACTGGAATCGGCTTTCGTCACTTTGACCACGCCCCGCATCTAGTCTTCGAACGCAGTCACCAGCCTGATGGTCGCCCAACGTTCTCACGTATCAGCAGCGCCGCACCCCCGCCTCCATATCCGCCACCCACATTCCGGCGGTTAATATCGGAATTGGTGGCCATGAATAGTAACGCCGCTTTTCCACATTCTACCTCTCTCGGGCATCAGATCGAGAAACATCTCGAGCTGTCCCAGTAGCGAGAATCCCGCGCGGTAGAAGCAAGCAATTGCCTCGACGTTACGCGCCAATGGTCTGATGCTTAGAAACTGCACACCCCGCTTTTTGGCTTCCTTTTTGAGCCATTCGATCAACCCGGTGCCTACGCCTTGTGAGCGATACCGGTCACGTACGATCAGGGGCTCGATTTCAGCCTCATAGCCCTCCACCAGCAGACCAGCTAGCCCCACCACAGTCGAGCCTTTCTCGGCCACCCACGGGCCTATGTGATTCGGCTTTTTCAGGTACTGCTCAAAGTAGATACCGGGATCATCCCCGCCGATAGAAGGATCGCCATAAATGTCTCGGTGTCGCTGTGTGAGCTCTCGCCACAGCTCCCGACAGGCTTGAAAATCCTCATTCTGGTATTCTCGAATAGTAAATGTCATTTGCTCCACCTCTGAAGTGGTCTTATGTGTGATTGTCCTTGGCGCGCCTAACGTTCTTGCGTATCAATGGCCTCGGTACTCGGTCCCCAAAAGAACCCTAGGGCGTCACTGCGTCCACTGAATAAGCTTGTTATGCAGTCAGTTCACAACAATGCTTTAGCCAAGTCAATAGCCTCCCTGAGGTCGCGTAGCAAATCGCCATTGACCACAAGGTCCATACTCCCTCGTGCCCAGCTTGGGTGGCAGGGTCACGTCCTCTTCGGACGCTAATCGCCATTTCTCGCTGGAATCCAGGTCCTCCAGGAGGATCGCTCGTTCTGTGATGTGATACACTTTCAGTGTTGGGACACCTAGCTCCCGCAGCAGCTTATACGCGCCGATTTCAACG
>JABLXA010000024.1 GCA_013178415.1 Bacillota bacterium
GCAAGGCTATCCCGGCCTTATCCCAGGCCTTAGTTTGGTGCAGTGCATCTTCAGCATCCCGGAAAAGCCGGTCTAGTTTCAGGGCCACTACATGCTTAACCTTCTTGCGGGCTACTAGTTGCAAGGGCCTTTCTCCGCCAGGCCGGGTAGCCAGAGGTTTAGCTGCCGAAACTCCTTCCTCCCGGATAACTTCCGTTTGGGCTGTCAGGGAAACCCCACCTTAGCCTATTCCCCTGTGGAAACCCTTATGTAGCACACGGCTTTCTCTATGCCGCTATCTCCCTTCTTTGTCCCTCTCAAGCCATATTGTAAACCTTTCAGCCGTCTATGTCAACACTTTTTTGTCCATTTTTATCCCTCTCTGTCGTATAAAACTGTTCGGTTTTGTACCAAAATAAAGGGCACTATCAAAAAGTGCTCTCCTGTTTCCCGTATACCCGGACCGCCCCCCGGCTTTTTTATGTCTCCGAAACTCCCCAAAACCCTACCCGCTTCAGGGTCAAAGTGACCTTCAATCTCCCGGCCTCCAGTTTTGCTCCTATGGGCCTCTACATCCAGGGAAGGTATAATCGCCTTGTCCCAAAACTCGCATCTACGGGCCTCCTACGCGCTCCCGGGGCCCCTTTCCTCCTAACGTTCACCCAACTCTTGCCCTACCACAGGCCATAATGTTGAATCTACAGCACCAGTTAATTCCCAGTTTATTCACCTTTGAGTTTCATAACCCCGTTACGCCAAGTGCCTACCTCATAACTGTTAATGAAGAACGTTATCCTCACCTCATTCTTAGATACTGGGAAGAACGCTGGCTGAATGTATTCCTCAAACACATAGTTACCTGCTTCCTCATATGCCGCCCTAACCTCTCTATCTGATACCGAGAATCTACCCTGCCCAAGATGAAAATTCCAAGAGGGCTGACATGTTGTATTAACCCGCGCCTCTAATAAGTCCATCTTCAGTAGATGGCACAACAGTAAATGACTCTTTGTTTAACTTCTGTGTTAAAGCTCATCCTCCTGTATTAAGACGAGCAGTTAATTCAAGAGCCGTCCAATTCTCATACCCAGGCACTACGGAATCTTGATGAATTGTCAGTGCAGGGTAATCAGGATAACCAAATTCTCTATAGAGTTTTATGCATGGTTGCCTATTCTCATCTATTGATAACAATATCCGTGGTTTATCCGAAGCATCATACATCCGCAACGAGGTCGCCCGCAAATACACCCCCCCTTTGTTTTCTGAATCAACTACATCAATTGCCCCACCTCCTATTGTCACGCCTAGTGCCAATTGCCTCTTGCCCTCTTTATTGAACACCTCGATCTGCCCACCGGCCTCCCACTCTCGATCCCGTGCGGCACTGCGAAGCACCACCTGTTCCCGCCCGGCCTCATCCACCACGACTATGCGCCTGGCCCGTATCTCATCAACGATGCTTTCCGCCGCCTGCAATACCCGCGTCTCACGGGCCACACCGAAGAACAGTGCCACAAATAGCAACGGGTAAACTATGTATCTCTCCCACTTAGCCATAAGAACACCTCCCTTTTTTGCTGTCAGTATTCGTCACTGCGCTATCCTTTACCTGTAGCGGCCTGCCCTATTTTTGGAAATACAACCCGTTTGCATGTTCCCCACGGACATGCTAGACGGTCTCCTGCGTATCGTAGGAAGTCCGCTTTTGTCACTCTCGTCACCCTTGGCTAACCCAGCATGAATCCTCGTGGAGGCTCGCTACCCCCGGTCGCGCATAAAACCCTTCCGGGGTCATTGGAGGTGCGCCGCCGGTCTAGGACAGCCACCCCGAATTCTCGATAAGGGGAGTATTCCACATGCACCAGGACGCGTCAAAATGCCCTACAATGGCCGATAAAATCCTTGGATATATATGAATCCACCTACCCGCGCATTATCGCCCATCCCAGAGGCCTTTCTGCGCGTTACAGGCCTATTCGATACGCCCTACTATGAGGGTAAGCCCCCGTCCTGTGGGAGCCAGCACGCCACCGCACGCAGGATACGGGCATTCATCGGGAGGCATTACATCAGCGACATCGGCCAGGATCTTTCGTCCGCACCGCTTGCAGACATATTCCAGGGCTTCTCCTGCCTTTCGTCTTGGCATATCGGCCTGCCACAGAAGGGATACCACCAGGGCATTCATAGACGTGCCCGCCTTTTTCGCCAGAGAGGATAGCCTGCGAGAGTCATCATCGGTGAGATAAAGCATTACCCGCTTCTTCATGGCTGCGCCTCCATACTAGTATTCCGCACTAATAGCAGTAAGATTACTAGTATTAGCATAGCATACTAGTATAAGAAGTCAATAAAAAAGAGGACTTCCCCCACCATACCCCCCTTAGCGAAATTTGCGACAGCATACACGCTGCCGCCCGCCCGGTCCCAGGCCTGAAACTCCTGGAGATTTTATGGGCCTATCCCCCTTGAATTTAACGATTTAACCCAAAAAAATAAGACCTTACAGAGGAAAACTCCGCGCCTGCGGTGACCCCTACCGGTTTATCCTCTGGAAGGACCCAAAAACTTTATCAGCATCACACTAACCGGGTCAGCCGTTTGAGGGCCTCGTCATTCTGCCAGTTCGCCTCCACGTCCTCCGGGTCAGTCGCGCCCTTGGGAGCCATGTTAACACCATACAGGCCTACAGCTCGCAGGATATGCACAGCCGCAGCCTGCCTCAATCTGAGGTCCTGCTTCTGCTGCAGGTCCTCTTCCAGGACACTCACCGCCTGCGCCACTAATTGCCGTAATCGTTCGGTCTGTCCGCCCCATACTTCCTGCCGCCTGCGGTTTAGTTCCGCCACAAACAGAGCATTCCTGTTGCGCCACTCCGTCACGGTCTGACGGCTCACCCCTACAGCCTCGGCAACCTCCCTATCACTCTTCCCTTGCAGCAGCAGGTCAATCGCGTTTTCTTGCTCGATGGTCAACTGTCGGCTTTTGCCTATTTTCGCCACTTCCGCCATTCCTTTAACCCCTCCCGTTAAGAATTATACGCCTCCAATACCTTCTTTATCTGGCCGAATGTCTCCAATACGGCCATCAGGGCTTCATTCTTCGCCCTGAGCCCTTCTAACTTCAACCTGTTGTAGGTGTCCCAGTGCATCCACTTTGGCTTATCAGGGAAGGGATACATCAGCTCTGCCCTCCCGCCTAACCGCTCCTGTATCTTCTGCGCCTTGCGCATTAGCCTATGGGCTCGGTCCTCCCGCTGACTTTCGTAAGCTAAATCATAACAATGCCGGCATAGGAAATACTTGCCCCCTAGATACAGCTTCCCTACCCGCCGACCACACCTTGTATTAGGACACACAAACCAGGGCCTCCGGCCTCCGTAATTGCATTCAGTCCAGGTGATAGGCACGATATAGCGCACCTTCTCTGCATCCTCCGTCCCAGGCCTTATGGTGTAGGATAGCTCTATCGCATCAGGGAGGACAGTAACCCCGATACTCGCCTTTTCTCTCCCGTCATCCCGCTTCCACGCCCACCCAAACCATTGTTCAGGCCGGAGAAGGCCTTCTCTGTACCAGCGATTCACGTCAAGGCTCCGGCATCCCTCTACAGTATCCTTCTTACTCAGCCTATACCAGTTCCCTGATCCACGGCCACCCACTGCAGCCGAACACCTCCCAGATTTCCCCGAAATCATTAGGCAACCTTGCCCGTTTTGTTGCTCCTTTGTAGCTTTAATCCCTTGGCGCACTTGGAATTCACCATTGCAACCGAATCGCAATATGTGTATACCTATCCTAGCTCCTCCACGATCTCCGCGAATATCTTCCGGGCCTTCTCCCGGTCCTCACTTTCGCCCAGGGCCTCCACGTCCAGGGTCACGGTCTTGCCTGGGTGAGTGCTGCCTTCTTTGTCTGTCCACTCTGGCCGGGATATTTGCAGCTTCCCGGCCTTTGGATACCACCTGAGACTATTCTTCTCGCTCTTCGCCTCGATAGGATTTTCACTCTCCCAATACTTGGCCATACTCGTTACCTCCTGCCGCTTTTTTCTGAAGGCCTTCATCAGCCGTAACCCACCGCCGGCACCCTGTGCACCATGCCCGCGCACCTGATAGTGCCCATACCACAAGTCGTCCACATTCGCCGCACCGAAAGGGCACCAGCTTAAATTCAGTCTTGCGCTTCATCGGCTTCTTCCTCCTCCCCAAATATTTGGGTAAAGTAGTTCCATAATGCCTGCCTCACGATCTCGCTTACCGTTATGCCCCGCTCCTTTGATAACGCCGCTAAAGTATCGCGATACCCGCGCGGAAGGCGCACATAAATCCCTACAGAGTCATCATCCGGCTTGAATAGCCTACGGTATGCCGCGTCCAGGCTAATTCTCCTGCTATCTAACAATTCCACGAGCCTTATCGCTTCAGGGTTCCCTTTCTTCAATTCATCCCCGATCCGCATCATCTTGCGATATGTCTCCCTTGATATCAGAGAGGACATCTGCGCCCCCACCCGTGCAGCAGTCTCACGCTCATGCCGTGCCTTGCTCGTCATGGTTCCCTCCTCTCCTCGGGATCTGCTTCCACCAGCCAGGGTCATGAATCCATCGGCCTGTTTTCGGGTCCCGCCGGGTAGTCCAGCGGGTTCTCGCCATTGACAATTAGGACAGGGCAATTGCCCACGAATTGCACTTCTTCTATTTGGGATTGAAGCAGGGTAACGATCTCCGACTTGTGCTGGATAAGCTCTGGCTTTAATCCATTTATCTCCACTCCAGGCGGAACCTCTATGTGGAGCTTGTCGCCATTGAGGGATATGTTCACGCCAAGGCTCCAAAGTTCCTCGAGCAATTCCCTGGCAGTCATATCTCGAACACCTGCCCCCTCATGGGTGGGAAATTCTCAACCTCTTTACTAACAGTGCTAATACTGCTAACACTTTTTGAAAATCCTTGATCCACGTGGGGTTGAGAGCTCAAAAGTGTTAGCGGAGGGTCACTAACACTTCGCTTCATCGCTAACACTTCTGGAGTGTTAGCGGTGTTAGCAGTGTTAGCAGTGTTAGCGGTATAAGCACCATTAGTGGTGTGAGTGGATATGGTATACTTACCGTATCCCGCCTTCCTGATTACACCTTCTTGGGCTAACTTGGTAAGGAGGAATCGGATGTTCGCTTCTTTTTTCCCTAGAAAATAGGCAATATCCTTAGGCTTTAACGCGTCCCCGGCCTGCCTTAAGACCTCGATGATTTCCTGTCGTTCGCGGCTTATCCGGTATTCTTCAGCGTCTCCGAGTAAGCACCATCCCCCAACATGGGAGTCCCGTTCTAATGCAAGTTCTTTCTCCTCGATGTCGCGTCCCGTGATAAAAAGGATACCGTCAACACGGGCACGGTCACGCTTTAGTATCCAGATACCATCAGCCGCACCCGCTAATCCTGTAGTCCCGCTCAACAGGTCAAGAGGATCGTCCTCGGGGGCTTTTTTAATCGGCGAAATATGGGAAGATAACAACTTGGTGTTCTGCACAGAGATAGGGACACCTATAAACCCGCCTAATCTCCATAGAAGATCCTTCAGGCCCATCCTTCAAAGAGCCGGGGTACGGGAAATAAGAATTCACGATCTACGACATACCTGCGCTACCCTATTACTTCTTGAAGGGACTAATCCCCGAGTCGTGCAGGAGCAATTAGGACATAGCAATATTGCAACCACCTTGGGGCTGTACAGCCATGTGTTGCCTTCGATGAAGAAGCAAGTGGCCAGCACTATGGATGCTCTTTTTGGCTCTGGGAAAGGAGAGAAGAAAACGTGGGAGTCCCCGTCTGCCAAGGTTTAGAGGGGACCATTTTTGACAGTTAAATTGACAGCTATGAGAGTAAAAAAAGGCGTATTGGGTAGAAATGGTAGACTCTCAAACCCTTGCGGTACAACGGGATGGACATGGATGGACAAAGCAGATAGGACTGAAAATCCGCGTGTCCCCAGTTCGATTCTGGGTCTCGGCACCATATTTTTGTACGAAGAGATTTGCCCAGCTACACCGTCCGCTGTGCCGTTTCGCGGGCGGAAGCGCTCTGGGCCCCTCATCAGGAGGGACCGGCATGAAAGAACCTACCGTAATGCGCGGCAAGATTATGCCGAAAGCGAAAGACAGCAAATTGCGCATATCGCTTCAGGAGCCGGAGACTCCCACCCTGGCAAGCATCTCCCGGGAGGAAGCCCTGGCCAGGTTCCTCCTAATGAAGAAGGCACAGGGGGTCAGGGAGCGCACCATAAATGACTACCGAAGAGTCGTGACGCTTTTCTTCAGAAGGTTTCCAGACGCCTTCAAAAGCGAAGAAGACCTCTCAAATTCCGTATATCAGCATATGGCTCAGAAAATCGGGCCGAACACCTATAACCTGAGACTGATTTATTTGAAGGTTTTCTTTAATTGGTACATAGAAGAGAAGATTCTGCAGAAAAACCCGCTTGCTGGCTTCAAGAGGAAGCCACCCAAATCCAGGATAGTTGAGATTAAGCCGGTGGCCCTCCGCTTGATAGAATCCGGCCAGGTGCCACTAGCCCGCCAGACGGACGAGCCGCACGATAATATACAGCCTCTTGGTTCAGCGCGATTTCTGGTATGGCCCCGAATAGTGTTTGTCTAGCCAAGCCTTCGTCGAATAGATGTTGCGCCCATTTGGGTTTAATAGGGACGATAAACGTAGGTATATCTGCATCAGTGATCTTTGCAGGCCACAATAAATGCTCGATCTGTGTAGCAGTTTGAGGGTCCATGGTTGCCTCATGTATGCCAAGAGTATTTATTAGACGGGTGAAACATTCTTGCTCGAGTCCATACATTTGAACCAGACTGGCTAGGCGCTCAGAGAGCCGTGCAGCAGTCTCCGCAACTGCTAGATTCACCTTTATCCATTCCTTATTAGCCTGAACAAAACCGCCTTCACGAAGGGCGGCTACTATGACATCGCTGCTATAGTGGTCACAAATTTTTATTAAAACTCGCCTTTCCCTCGATGAGAGCGTCACTGCTTTGGAGATTAAATGTCGCGCTATGGTTCCCTCTAAAGGCCCCGGTCGAATTCGAATTACCGGAATTTCTAATCCATATTTGTTTCCTTTATCAAATACAACCAACGCGACCGGTTCCCGCTGTTCATTGAAAGCAATAAGACAAGCAAATCTCTGCGGACAAGCAAGAAAACGACGCATCTGCTGGGAAAAATCAGACTTCCTTTCCCTTTTATTCGCACAGCGGAAGACATCCAACATTGCCCTTTCTTGCCCGCTGCAAACACGGCCTATATGAAAATATGAATCTGATCCACAAGAAAGAGGCCAGCAACGTCGCCGGGCCTTGTCGGTTTTGAGAGAGATACATAAGTTACAGTGTTGGTGCGGCATATATATCCAGGGCCCTTGAGGGCCTGCTTACCACAGGAATCTATAGCGCGACCTTTGCGCCATTGACTACTAATATTGCCACCTCAGTTTTCCTCCCATTCCACTATGTTCGAACCCAACTGTAATAAAGTCTCCTTTATCTTACTATCCAATGTAATACGATCAAGACCATTTATGGCTTCCGCCTTGATCTCAATGATGATCTCTGGATCAGATCCTAGTACTTTTAGTGGGCGAATGACACCAGTGACTATCTGCGAGAGTTTATCCCAAGGGATGCCCGTGCCAAGTGTTGCCGTATCTCTCGTTAGGCTTTCCTAAACCTCAAGGGAGGAAAGTCATCATCCTTATCCGGCGAGGAATATGAGGGAGTATATGCAGGAGGGATACACCTGGGTAGTGGACCTGGACATAGAGAAATTCTTTGACCGGGTCAATCATGACATACTCATGGCTCAGGTGGCCCGGAGGGTCAAGGATAAGTGGAAAAGGATTCGCACTCGGTATAGAGAGTTGCGGCGGCTTGGACAGCCAGAATGGAAGGTTCATGAGGTTGCCGACGCGCGCAAAAGGGCCATGGCGCATGGCTAATGGTCCTCTCAACAGCATCCTGACGCTGGCCTGCTGGCAGAGTCAGGGGCTAATTGACCTTGTCGTTCATTACCGGGAAATCCGTAAGCAATGGCGAATGGCCGGATGCGCGACCGCATGTCCGATGAGGTGAGGGGGCGAAACGCCCCCCTCTTACTTGATGATTCGAGTGATGATGTGCTGGCTCAGTGACCGCAGATTTTCATTTCGCTACTGTGATGAAAATCGGATTGGAGTAGAACCAGAGATCAGCGTACGCCTCAGCGCTTCCATTGAGTCCAAGGTTAGCCGCAAGGTCATCTATAAGTGGGTTACCATCAGCATCTGTCTCATTGGGAACACCTACGCCCAGGTTGGTACCACGCAGCCGTATGTACTGATCTTTTTGGACGTTTGGAATCTCGAATGCTATGGTGTTAAACCCATCAGGATCGGTCGACCAGTCCTTGCTTGTAAACCGCTGTAGCACCCTGGTACTCTCATTGGTATCACTGTTGTACCGTGGGTCATCCGGGTAGATCTTGCCGGTTACGTCACCAATGATGAGATCCACATGACCACAACCGGCTTGTCACCATTATTGTTCGCGGCAGGGCTCCTGAAACGAATGACGACCTTAACAGTCGAACCTTTCTCGACCATGAGGTCCCCGCCCATCGTGGCCTTGCTCTTACCATCAGAAGCCGTAAAATCGAGGGCGTTGATAAGGTCTCCATGGACCACGAATGCATTTCCAGACCTCATGCCATCTATTATGGAGCGCGGGCTCCGGTCTTTAACGTAGACATAGGTCTTAGTATACTCACCAGGATAGAAATCCCCACCATCAGTGCTATGGAAATCCGAGTTCGCGAATATCCAGAACCTGCGCTTCTCACCGAGTAGGCTATCCCAGAGCCCTCCCACCCGGCTACCATGTAGTCTGCCCCGCCATAGGTGCGGGCACGGTAGGTATTATCTCCGAGATTACTTCCGTAACCGCCCCTTGCATCCTCCTTCTGGTGCCCGGGCAACCCTTCGAAACCGAAACACACTGTCGGCGCTGCGTTATTGAAGTCGCGGATATCGGCAGCCGAGTACTTGAGAACGCGGGAAGGGTGATTTATCAGGAAATAACTGGTGTCAGCGTAATTCTCCTGGAGGTAAGCAGCGCCTGCCACGGCATCCGCATGTGTGACATTCCGCTTGACAAGGCCTTCCCTTGCGCGGCTTGTATCCTTATCTCCGGCATCGAACATATATTCAAAGTCACTTATCGCAGTCGGGACATCTTCGACAATGGCAACACTTGCGTGTTCATGGGAGGGAACGTTCCATTCAAGACCCTGGATGAGGGTTTTGTTCGAGTATCGAGACTGCAGAGATTGAAGCAACGGATACGAATAATCGCGGAGCGACTGCCAGCGCCACATAAGAAGACGCCCATTTTTATCCTTAACTGGATTACCGATAATATAGGGTGCTGGAGTGACGTTTTCCCAGTATGCGCCTTCGGGGTTACGCGCGAAGGCTCCTCCATGCTCCGAATTGGCCATCCAGTCCAGTCCGAACGTGTCAAATGCATGACCTACTACATCCGCCTGAGTGTGGCTTCCGTCCGTAAGGAAAGTGTGGGTATGGAAGTCTCCTGTGATCCATTCACCGGCAAACGCATAGAGACTACCTACGGCTACCATGAGCGCGGTCAATATCAACACAACGCTCATTCTGAATGATGACCTGTACACTGAATACCAGCTCCTTTCAGGGAAGAATTGTTCTGTAGAGGAACATAAAGGATGAACGTTAAGAGAACATATCAGTGGAGTAAACATCCCGTGAACGAATCATAACCCGAGCCACGGGAGGCATCCATCCCACGGGGACATAGATGCTATCACTGTGTCCCGGGACCAGGAATTCCGCGATGAAGCAGATATGGGATTATGCAAGTAAAGTATTCAATCTTGACCGATTCCTTCGTGAATACCATGACTCGAGGATAAACCCTCAGATTCCTTCCTCTGGAGGATCTGTGCTATAGACGGCACATAAACCCACTCGACCCAAAGACCGTCTAAGAAGGCTTTAGACTGGACGAAGGGGCATCATTCGTCGACGTGACCAAGTTCGTCGCGTCCACGCACTATCAACTCCTGGAACTGTGGTTGCTTCATTGGGTGTAGGAAGGCAGCACCTTAACAACGGAGTCAAAAGCCGTCATGTCGGGTATGCCGTCCTGCGGGGTAGCCATGGGTTAAGATTAGGAAATTTTGTCTAAATCTAAGAATATTTTAACGTCACCTTAACGCTTCCTTAATGGCCCCGTTTTATATTAATACTGTCAGAGTGTATCTGGCAGGAACAACCAAGAATAGCAGCCTGCCTAGGGAGGTTGAAAACGTGGCCACTATCTATGTGCTAGATAGCAACGTCCTTTTAAGCGACCCCCAGGCCATCCATGCTTTTCCCGGGGCCGAGGTGGTCATCCCCGGCGTGGTCATCGAGGAAATCGACGCCAAAAAGTACGGCCTCGACGGTACTGCCTACAACGCCCGCCAGGTGGCTCGCCAGCTGGATCTCTACCGTGCCGCCGGAAGTTTGAAGGAAACGGTACCCCTGGATAACGGCGGTACCCTGCGGGTTGAATTGAATCACCGCTCCCTGGATTGCCTGCGGGATCACTTCCCGGAAATCAACAACGACAACCGCCTGCTGGCCGTAGCTTTAAACCTGCAGCAGGAGGCCCGGCAGCAAGATCCCCCCGGGCAGGTGGTCCTGGTCTCCCAGGATGCCATCGTCCGCATCAAAGCCGACGCCCTGGGCCTGGCGGCCGAGGATTACCAGGCCCAGGATAATAAAATCATCCCCGACAGTTACACCGGTTACGAGGAGGTGGAGGTTGAACCCGGCCTTATAGACCGGTTTTATTGTTACCGGGAACTGCCCGCCGCGGAACTGCCCCTGGAACTGCAACCGAACCAGTATATCATCCTGAAAAGTTATGGCTCCCCCCAGTCAGCCATTGCCCGCTATAATCATGAACGCAGCCTGCTCCTCCCCCTAGCCCCGGCCGGCAATAGCATCTGGGGCATAAGCCCGCGCAACGTCCAGCAAAAAATGGCCCTGGACCTCCTCCTGGACAGGAATATCCCCCTGGTCACCATCACCGGCCGGGCTGGTACCGGCAAAACCCTCCTGGCCCTGGCCGCCGGCCTCCACCTCACCCAGGAAGAAGCCGCCTACCAGAAATTACTCATCGCCCGCCCGGTGATCCCCCTGGGACGGGATATAGGTTACCTGCCGGGAACCAAGGAAGAAAAGCTGCGCCCCTGGATGCAGCCCATCTTCGACAACCTGGAATTCCTCTTCGCCAAGCGCAAAGGTACCCTGGAGGAGGTCCTGGCGGGGTTAAAAAACGTACAGGTGGAAGCCCTGACCTACATCCGCGGCCGCACCCTGCCCGGGCAGTACATCATCATCGACGAAGCCCAGAATTTAACCCGACATGAAGTCAAAACAGTCATCTCCCGGGTTGGGGAGGGTAGCAAAATTGTCCTCCTAGGCGATCCGGAGCAGATCGACCACCCCTACCTGGATGCTGCCAGCAATGGCCTCGCCTATACCGTAGGAAAATTTAAAAGCCAGCCCTTAGCCGGCCATATAACCCTGGTCAAGGGAGAACGCTCTCCCCTGGCCCGCCTGGCTGCAGCCATCCTCTAACCTTCTGACTTTGATGCCGACTTTCCCCACGTCGTGGGGTAAACCGGCCAGGTAAAGGGTGTCCTGGTAGTTCAGGGATAAACCTAAACCGGCTGCTATCCGGCGGGCATATTCGGCCACCCGGCGCGAGTGCTGGCCGGTATAACGGTCGCGCAACTGCAGAGCCTCCAGCAGAGCCGTCGTAGTTATATATAAATGGTGTTGCAATTGCTGCCGCTGCCAAACCAGGCGCCCTAAAAACTCTACGATCACCGGGTCCAAGAGATAAAAACTTGTTATCACCATGAGATTGACATAATCTTTGGCCCCTGGGGTGGAAAAAAATTAATGGGTTGATCAAGAAGCGCAGGCAACCCGCCGCCAAGGCGGTCACCAGGCCCTCCATCAGGGAATTCATTGCGGTTACGGTTACCGGAACGAGATAGAGGAAGTCCAGCATAATCTGGGCCGGCAGGATAGTCCTTCCGCCGCCAGGCTGTACAGAGTCCCCCTGGCTTGTCATGCCTTTCAAAGATCTGGCTCTGGTACCCGTTCATCTGCGCGTAGCAGCCTGTAGCCAGGCCGGCGATAGCGGCTCCGATAATGATAAGTGATTGGCCATTCTTTATGCTCGCGTTGATGGTGGTTTCCTCCTTCTGGAAATCACAAATTGGAGGCACTCCCCTTATTCCTTATTTATTTGAGACGGCCGTTACCCATAATAAGGACGTAGCCCCCACCCATTTCGTCAGCAGGTCCTCCAGGGGCACAGGCCCCATGGCTTCGCTGTGCCAGGGCACGTTCAGCCTGTCCAAAACCAGCGCCTGCCCGCTTCCCAGGGTATACCATGCTTCGCTCCCCGCGGACCCCTGGCCGACCTCATCGATAAGTTCTTCGGCACCCCAGCGGATGCCCGTGCGTGACTGCCCCGCCCGGTACCCGTGGAAGGCGGGGTCGCTAAGCAAGGCCCCGGTGGGATGGTATCCTGGGGCCGAGCCAATCTGCCATGCCCGGATCTCAATATAGCGGGCCAACCCTTCGGTCCATTCCTGCAGGCACTCCAACTCAATAGCATAGGCTGCATCGGGACCCAGAATGTGCTCCATCCGTTGGCGCCGCGCGGCGCGCACCCGCAGAAACTCCCTGGCATAGCGGACTATGCTTTCCCGATCCGTAGCCTCGAGTGCCCTGGATAGCCATTTGCCCTCCTGGCGCTGCAGCTCCTGTACCTGCTGGTCTTTGTAAGCGCGCTTCAGTGGAACGTCGTCCTTTTCGTTTCCGTCGCTGTAATTCTCATGCATTTTCTGCATCCACAGGCGAAGCCGATCCCACTGGTAGACATGAAACGCCTCATGCACCAGGAACGTTACGTAAAGGTCGCTGGGAACCGACTCATCCGCGATCCGGGGACCCGCCACCGCCTGCAGCAGTCCTTCTTGTCCCGCGCTAAAATCGTGGACCTGCAATTCGCTGGCAAAACGACCTGAAAGCGAGGTCCGGCCCATGGCCACGGCCGCCATCTCCCACGCCGGAACGGTGAAGATCGCGGTGTCCGCTGCCTGGCGCAAAAAGTTCGGCCGCACAGGAAGCACAGTAGCCACATCGATGGTGATGACCGGCTTGTGCAGGTGCAACGCAGCCATGCCATTCACGACCAGCTTCTTCCCGGGCAGTTTTTCCTTCCCGGAATAGTTTACCAGGTAGTTCTGGCCTCCCTTCTTGATGATCAAAAACGCGATCTTCGAAGGATCGAAGTCCTTGAAGGTTGCCTCACCCACGGCGCGCCCCAGGCGCTGCGCCTCCTGCACATAGGCCGCATCCAGGGGAAGCAAATTCTGGCCCCCGGGCAGCCAATTCCAGGCCGCCACCAGGGCGAACCCCACGGCCAGGGCGCCTGCGATAGCTACGCGGGTTGCCCCGCTCATCCTGGCCAGGACCATATGAACCGGCCTTGTCTTTTCCACACTCATCTTCAGTTCGATCCTCTTGTCGGTACCCCTCATCCGCCATCACACTTCCTTTCCGTACAGGCTGACGGCAGTGAGCAACACGCCGAAGTAAAGCCAGATGAGGGCGGACACGTAGACCTTTGCATCCAATAGTGCCCCAGGGGTGAAAAATTTGGCTGCTTCCGCCGCAATTTCGTTCACCGGTGGGAGGAACCAAAGGGCAAGGGAGCGCAGGGCCTCCCAAAAGGTGGTATTGGCTCCGCGTTGCAGCGTGCCAATAATCTTCATCTGTAGCCCCAGATCGAGCACTCCCCGCAAGGCGCCGGCCACATACACACCGAGGCCCAGGAAGCCGGCCACCGCCCCGGGCAACCGGGCGGAAAGAAGCGTGGTCAGGCAAGCCGTGAACGCCACGTTGAGGCTCAGGGTTAAAAGCCCGGGCACCAGAGACACGAGGTAGTGTGCGCTGGCCCCTCTCGCGGCAAGGACCAATACCAGCCCCAGCGACAGCAGCGCGTACAGGGCCCAGGCCGTAAGGATGTTCCCCAGGAGCAGCTCCAGCGCCACCTGCCAGCGCTCGACGGGCCGGACCAATAGCAGATGAATGGTCTTGCGTTCGAACTCCCGGGGAACCGTGTTCATGCTCAGCACTGCGGCCACCACGGCACTGAACAGCCCGATGATGGTGAAGCCAATCTGTACGGTGCCCAACAAACTCGCGATGAGGTTGACTGCCGGGCCGCCTCCCGCGCCTTGCTGCTGGACCGTACCACTCAGCAGCAAGGCGGCAACGGCCGCGATCCCAAGGAGTGCCAGCAGATACAGCACTTTGTTACGCAGATTTTCGCGCACCACGTTGGCCGCGATCCTCATTTCTCCTGCCCACCTTTGTGCATGATTTCCATATAGATGTCCTCCAGCGTCGCTTTCTTGCGCTTCAGCTGGTAGACTTGCGCATGGTGCTCCATCAGCACGCCTAGCAGTTTCGGCTCCTGACCGGGCTGGAGGTTTGCGACCGAAAGGCGCGGCTCATCGTAATGAACGCCCCAGCCCATCCGGCGTAGGGCGGCCAGGGCCTCATCCGAAAGTGCGCGCACTTCGACTTCTACCTCTTCCAGCGCGGGCATCTCACCGTCCAGCAGGCGGTCGGCCACGATCCTGCCGGCATTGATGACAATAACCCGGTCACAGACTGTCTCGATGTCGCTCAGGATGTGGCTGCTCAACAGGATCGTCTTACCGCTTTGCTTCAGCTCCTGGATAACCTGGCGCATTTCCAGCCGGCCCTCCGGATCCAGGCCCGACGAGGGCTCGTCGAGGAATAGAATCTCGGGATCTCCCAGCAGGCTTTGAGCCACGGCGAGCCGCTGGACCATGCCTTTGGAGAAATGCCCCACTTTGCGGCGACGGGCCGCCTCCAGGCCTGTGGCGCGTAGCACCCGGTCAACGCTGGCACGCACGGATTTGATGCCCTGCAGGCCGGCGTAAAAGGCGAGGATCTCCTCGGCAGTTAAGAAGGGGTAAAAGTAGGGCGTTTCCGGGGAGTAGCCCATGCGCCGGCGGGCTTCTGCGGCGGCAGGCGTACTGTCGAACACCCGCACGACGCCCCGGGTAGGGCGCGTCAGACCCAGGCAAGCCTTGATAGTGGTGCTTTTTCCGGCCCCGTTAGGGCCTAACAGCCCCACCACCTGTCCTTTGGGCACCAGAAAGCTAATGCCGCGGACGGCGACAACCTTTCCATAGGATTTCACCAGTCCGTCCACTTCCAGGACGGGTTCCCCTGCTTGCGGCACGATTTGGGCCGGATGGTTCAAGGTCAACACGTTCACGGATCACCCCTTCCCGCCCGGTAGATCAGGTAGACGGCGGCAGCCAGAAAAGGCAGGGCGGGAACCCCGTCCAGGAGCAGGCCCGCCACCAGCGCAACCTCCATGGCCAGGAGCGGCAGGAAATACACCCACACCGGCAGGCCCGGTACCCTGATCAGGACATAATAGATGACAAAGAGAAAGACCAGTTTTCGATTGACAAACACGCCCCTTTGACATGCTGAATTGATTACCCTTGCAACAGGGACTTTGCCTCCAGAGCTTCTCTGGATTTCGGGGCAAGCTCCATCACCTTTTGCCAGTTCTCCCTGGCCTTGCTCTTATCACCGTCTTTAGCATAGGCCTTTCCGAGGCCAAGGTATATCTGGGCCAGGGTATTTATGTTGAATTGCTCGGGCCTGTTCTGGCTTAAGGTGAGAAGATACTCGAAGTCCTTGATAGCCACCTTCGTGCGCCCGAACATATAAGGCAGGGCCAGGCTTGTATGAGCCCTCACCAGCCTGACCATGACGGCATCGGGGGCGAGTTCAACGGCTTTATCCATCTCCTGGATTCCCTGATTCACGTAGAGAAGTTTTGCAAGCGGGAACCAATCTTCCCTGCCCTTGATGGTAAGCGTGCTGCCATACCATGCATGGGCCTCGGCGTTGTCAGGCTCTATCTTCAGCACTTCCTTGAAGACTTGCTCAGCTCGTTGAAGTGCTTGTTTGTCTCCCTCCAGCGCCTTGCTGTGATACATAGTGCCGAGATCCATCAACAACTTTATGTCCCTGGGGTTCTCTTTCAGTTTCGCCTCCAGTTCCTGAATCCTTCCAGCATCGGCAGCCAGAGTCGCCGGCGGGAAAACCACCATCGTAGAGCACACGGCCATTATCGCCATCAATGTTAATAAAGAGACAACTCTACTCAACCTGTTATTCATGCTAAGACCTCCCTCGTATCACATGTTGTTTCATTCATGTCGAACCTCGAATCTTCCAGTTCATTATGTCATTCGCGCAGATCCTTCCGGCGATCACCACTGCTTCAATCCCGCCACCAGGAAAGGTGGAGGCGCTGGCGAGATACAGCCCTTTGATGGGTGTCTTGAAATATGGCCTTTTCGTATCCTTTGACTGGTCGAAGGCATAGATCGCCCCTTCTGGCATGCCGGTGTAAAACTCTAGTGTCCTCGGCGTTGCCGCATCCTCTACGATGATGTGGCTTGAAAGACCGGGGATCGCCTTATCCGCCTGCTTTATCAGCGTGCGGGCGAGCTCCTCCTTCCTTTGAAGATATTCCGGGGTTCCTCTCGGGGGGAAATCGCGGTAATTCGCGCCGGCCAGTAGCGTGACGCTGGCACTACCCGGGGGCGCAAGATCCGGATCTGCGTTCGAGCCTATGACGATCCCGTACCCCTCATCAAGATTGTGGATGAGGACCGGGTAATCTGATAGGTCCATGCCTACCCCCAGGAATACCATGAATACCGACGGTGACATCTTCAGGCCTTTGATATGCTGCGCAAATGCTGGCTTTAGGTGTTCTTCTCCCACGAGGTCCAGGAGAGCTGTCTTAGCATTGACGTTGGCCACCACCACGGGACTTTCATAGGTCATATCGCCCACCTGAACCCCCCTGACCTCTACCTCCCTGCCAGCCCTGGCCTCACTTCTCTCCATTAGAATCCTGTCAACCTTGTGCCTGAGCAGCACCCGACCGCCATGTTCCTCGATATACTGCTTTAGCGCGCCTGCGAATCGAAGCGCGCCTCCTTTGGGGAAATATCCCCCGTGAAGGTAATAGGATACTACGGCGGTCAGGGCGCTTGCTGCCGGGGTTTTGTCCGGCTCCGTCCCAACATAGCCTATGAGGGCGGATAGCAGCGCCTTGAGAGTTTCACTCTTGAAATGCTCGTCCAGGACTTGCCTGTAAGTCTTATTCATCCAGCTGAAGAAATGCGAGTGTTCCCCAGGGTAATTCAGGAGTGCCTTTGCCCCGAACACCTTGGCGATGAGTTCTGCAGGGAGCGGAGTCCCATACATTGCGGCCTCCCGGTAGACCTCTTCATAGGCCTTCCTGGCCATCCCGAAGAAGTCAACAATACCGCGAGCTTCCTCAAGGAACATTCCCTGAAGCAGGGCTATGAATCCTCCGAGATCCGGCGGGGCATCGATATTCTGGCCTTTGAAGATGAATCTCGAGGTGTTTCTTATGAAGAAGTCCTCTTGCCTGAGCCCGAGATCATCCAGGAGGTAGCTCACAGGGCCGTTTTCCCACAGCCCGCTTACGGCCTCCACCCCGGTATTGAAGGTAAACCCCTTCCGGCGGAACGACGAGCAGTAACCCCCCGGGAGGTAGTGTTGCTCGAAGACCGCAACCCGGTATCCCTCGCGGGCGAGCAAAGCCCCGCAGGTCAATCCGCCAATCCCGGAGCCGACAATTATCGCGTCATATTCTTTCCCCTCGTCCTTCGCTTTTCCGGGCTCCGCTTCCCCGCGCCTTTCGCGCCCGATCTCCACCCGCCAGTCATTCTCCTTGAACTCTCTCAAGGCAAAATAGGCGGGAGCTGCCAGAGGGAAAACAATGGAGAAGAGTATTCCCAGAGCCACCAGAGCATTTGAGGCCACGACGTTGATAGGAAACCGCGAGAGAATGTATATCACTGAATTCACCAGGAATATGAATGCCCAAAGGCCAGTGATGATGTTATTGATCATGAGGAAAGTTGGGTCGCGCCAGTAAGTCTCAGGATAGTCCCTCTTTGAAACCTGCAAGGTGTACGGCTGTTTGAGTATCAAAGAGACAGTCGCCATGATGAAGAGGGCAAGATATCCGAGGAAACCGCTGTTATCAATGAACAGGCTCGATTCGAGCCCAAAGGTGACCAGAGCCGCGACACCGAAGAATGCCACTGACACCAGGTCCATGAGGTTGAAACTCCTGCTAATGGCCTCCGAAATCACAAGGAGGATGGCCGCTAAAAACCCAGCTGCAACGCCCGAGGGCTTCCCCATGCCAGCCAGGGTCCAATAGAGTATCCATGGGATGAATGAGATGAGGATATAGACCATACCGGGTATCCGGGGCTGTTTCCGGATTCCGGGCTCCTTCCCCACACTCATAAGGTATCCTCCTTTCTCACCCCGGGGTCGCCCGAGTTACCGTTTTTGAGTTCGTCCAGGAACCTTTCAAACCAGCTCTGGAGGAACGCGAAGAAGTCCCTGCCGAATCGAAGGGTGTACATCTGATATATATCTCCCTTGCCCCTTACCGCGAACTCAATCATCTCAAGCTTCCTCGAAACCGCCCTTATCTCCGAGAGATGCTGGGTTACTGCCGCCTCAATCTTCTCTTTGGGAAGGTGCGCGAAGAAGAACATCCTCATCAAGAAGTCGTATTTGAACTTGCTCTCGCCGGGTGGCCCTCCGAGCCACCGGAGAAACTCCTCGCGCCCTTCATCAGTGATAGAATAGACCTTCCTGAGGCGCCCGCTTTCTATTGCCTCGCTCGACTTCACGAGCCCTCTTTCTTCTAGCTTCTTGAGGGTAGGATAGATGCTCCCGTAGCTTGCATCATAGAAAAAGGACGTGCTGATGCTCATAAGCCGCTTGATATCATACCCTGTCATGTCTCCAATGGTCAGAAAACCAAGGATGACGTGCTCCATGGCTTTGCACTTCCCCACTACCCGCAATACATCGTTCCGATATATATCATATCGATATTGGGCGGTGGTGTCAAGGGGACCCTAGCAGGGCGCAACACTGTGAAGGACTCCCGCGGACGCGCAGAGAAATCAGGTGCTGACCGACTACCGGTGGAAAGATAAGAGAAAGGCAACCCACCTTCGGCCGGCACCACCGGGACATGGGAACGGAGTCGAGCACGGCCGCTGGCGATGGGCTACATGTGGACGCCTGCGCTCGCCCACATCCTGACGCGCGCCGCCATGATTGAGATCCGGGCATGGCAGATTGGCTCGGCCCCAGGATACCATCCCACCGGGGCCTTGCTCGGCGACCCCGCCTTCCACGGGTACCGGGCGGGGCAGTCGCGCACGGGCATCCGCTGGGGTGCCGAAGAACTTATCGATGAGGTCGGCCAGGGGTCCGTGGGGAGCGAAGCATGGTAATCTGCACGGTGGCGCCTGGTATCTCCTCGACAAGGATGTCCTGACGCGCTCCTTTTTCCGCCAGCTCGCCGCCCAGGGACACGTCGTCATGGACGTGGCCTACCGGCCATGCCCCGAGGTCGACGTGCGCGGCATGGTGGCCGACGCCAGGCGGGCGGTCGCCTGGATGAAGAGCAACGCGGCGAGCCACGGGGTCGACCCCGAGAAGGTGGTCCTGATGGGAGCATCCAGCGGTGGGCACGTCGCACTCCTGGCGGCTTATGCGCCCGACCACCCCCAGTTCACGCCGGAGGAGCTGTGCGGCGTGGACACGGTAGTAGGAATACGGGAGGCAGCTCGGGGGCACCTCCCGGATTCTGGATAGGAGGATGAGGAGGATTCACATTCGTTCGCGCCACTAACGGCGCGGGGTGTCATTGGCAGCCCGGGGCGTTACTTGCGGTGCTTGGCATCACTGACGGTGCCCGGCATCTCCCGGGTATACGCCTTGTAGCCGACTCCTCGTACCGTGATAAGGTTACGGGAGATTTTCAGAAAGGTTAACAATAGTTGACGGGAGGAGCCGGGGGTATATAGCTGCGGGGTGGACGGCTAAACGGCAAGAATCTAGAATATTTGCCGTCTCAGTGTGCGGAGTGATAACCACGTGACCACCCCGGCAAGTGGAATGAAGGGTCGGACTCGCAGTATGCAGTATAGAGGTATGACATTGCAGCCCAGGCCCTCGATGATCTCGGGAGCAAAGAACGATGACGTGCCGTTGCCGCAGTTTGCCACCACGCGGAGCTTGTGCTGGCCCGACCTCACCTTGTCGAGCATCATGTTGATCTTATGTTGAGACTCACAAATATCACCCAGGCATATTGAATAGGCTGTTCCTCCACCAGGACCAGATCCGTATCCAGGATGTCAGCAATCTTGCTAACCGCCAGCCATTCCTGATTGATACTGTTGCTTGAGTGGATAGCCGGAACAATAATGTGATTGAGGCAGAAACTGATATCCTGTTATTCTGTTCGGCGTTTTTAGAGGTTTACCGGATTAGCCGGATGTCATGATCGGCATATGGTGGACAAGATTTGATGCAACTTTAACGGTGCCTTTACCGTCCAGTAACTCTTTTGCGTTATCTTGCCCCCATGGAACTCTCCTGCATCCCGCGCCGGGTTGGCGCACCCGACCTCTTGTCACCGGTATGGTGGGTTTGCAGAGAAATCCCTAAATCTGGGCAAGGAGGAGACAGACAATGAAAGCTGGGAAAGCACCCCATGGTTTCTCTCTTATAGGTCTAGTTGCCCTGGCAGTCATCCTGTGTTCCTGTGGCGCCTGGGCAAAGGAGGCCCCTCTGATGTACACGGAACCTTATTTGCTGGCTCCAACCACCAATTCAATTTATGTCTGCTGGATTACGTCGGAGGAGACAACCCGTTCCTATGTTGAATACGGCCCAACCGGCTCTTATGGGTATACCAGAAGCGCAAAGACCTACGAATTGGAAGGATTAAAGACTGTAGACGAGAATGGGAAATATACCGTCCCGCTCAAGGCATACCAGCAAATTGTCCACATTACGAATTTGGAGCCTGGGACCCGCTATTACTACAGGATAGTGAGCGAGACGGGATCCCGCCGCAAGGTGAGCCGAGGATACTATTTCAAGACGGCTCCAAGGCCCGGGACACCTGTGAAATTCATCCTCCTCTCCGACCTGCAGCTCAAGGCCCAGGCGCCAGCCACGGTAAAGCTCGCAGGGCAACAGGAAGCTGATTTCATTATCTATAATGGCGACCTCGTGAATACGCCATATAAAGCCGGGGAATGGTTTTCGGTCCCCGAGACCCCTGAGGAAGACGGGCTGCGGTGGTTCAATATGATGCAGCAGACAGGCGATGGTTGTAAGTTGCTACAGTATATTCCCATTTATCCTTCTCCCGGAAACCATGAAATCGATGCACAGGAGCAGCTCATGGATAAGAGACTGGCAGATAGAGATCGAATGAGCATGAGTATCTACATGCAGCTCTTCCGGCCTCTTTACCCGGAGCAGGAATACCGGGCGAACGGGAAGCACTGGTATTCCATGGATTATGGTGACCTGCACATTGTCTCACTCTCTGTTTTCCGCTGGTTTGCGTGGAAACCGGAAGAAGCGCCGGGCTGGTTTCTCTTTGACGATATAAAGGCAGGGAGCCCACAATACAACTGGCTCAGGGCTGATTTGGAATCAAAGAAGGCCAAATATACATGGGTGACGATGCACTGGCATATGTTCAACCGCGGGACCGACGTGCAGGTGCCTTTTACTGACCCAACTCCCTCCGTAAACGAGCCCGGCCGCATGGAGTATCCCGGAGAAAAGGATTGCCTCCAGCGGGACATCAAGCCCCTCTTTGAGAGCTATGGGGTAAATGCGGTGAGCTACGGGCATTCCCATGTATATGAGCGCTATATCATAAATGGGGTACACTACATAGAGGCTGCCACGATCGGGAACAATTACCGGAGCCCCGATGATCCGTACGAGCCTCATGGTAATCACCCTGTGGTAGAGGAAAACCGCTTCCGCTCCTTTATGCTGGCGTCCATAGACCCGGCTACTGGAATGACGGCTCAGGGGATCCAGGCGAGCGTTGAAAAGGACGGGTTCGGGACCGTTGGGCGCGTTTTTGATGGTTTCACAATAGCCCAGTAGAAGTCCATGCCGCCTGTGCAGCACTATCAGTATGGGACCCCGGCGGCATGAAGGGCAAAAAGGGGCACATGGGCATATTGACGGGGAAGATAAGACAAGCCATACCCTCATAAGAGGGTGTCACCCACCTAAGGGCGAGTCGGGTGGCATCAAGTTACTGCCAGATTCAAGAAAGAGGTGATATAATATAAGAGGCGATGGCCATGAGTATTTTTTAGATTTAGCCCGGCAAGGCAGCGTTGTAAGCGCTCAGAAACAAAACAATAACCCCCAGTAAGATATTCCCATACAAGAGGATCATCTTGAGTTTTTCTTGACCGAATTCAGCTTGAGGTTTTTTCTGGGTCTGTTCGGGAAGCGGCTTTGTCTGCGTCCGATCCGGTTGTTGGCCTTTGCTTCCCATCACAAGACTCCTGACCAGCCCTATTGCTATCATTATTATCACCAGGATATGTTTGACGGTCAGGATCTTAGAGTAGGTATTGCCCATACGAAAGAGGCCCTCAAAAGTCGGGTTATGCCTGGCCAGGAACACTCCACTGAATATGAGCACCACTATGCTCACGTACACAAATTTGGCCAGCCGCCGCTGAAAAATGTCCATGAACTTCTTCATCTCGGCGCCTGGCCCCAGTAGTGTCCTGCCTACAGGCACTAGTATAATGCCGGTCGTAAACAAGCCTCCGAACCAGATGACTGTAGCCAGGTCGTGCAGGAATTTCATTAGCCCATATACCGGTATCACACCTCTTCCTCCTTTATTGCCATCCTGTCTGAATGAGACTTCATTGATCACCAAACTGGAACCAGCCTGGACAGCGCAGAGCTCAACCCTGCTTCAGCTGTAGGGCAAGCGCCCGCAAGAGCGGCCTGAGCAGCTGAGTTAATCAGAACTATCCTGGCAACGCCCTTCATACGCAGCCAGGAATTTGTCCAGCCGGGAACGGTTGGCCTTAATAGTACGAACCCAATCCTCTAAGAGGGCTTGGCCTGCTTGCGTCAGTTCGTACACCCGCTTCGGGGGACCTTGGGAACCCTCTTCCCATGCCGATACAACCATCCCCTGCTCCTCCAAATGGCGAAGGGTCCGGTAAAGAGTCGCTATATCCGCTGAAATACCTTCAAACCCGAAAGCCTTGAGCTTTTCCATTAGTTCATACCCGTGAGCCCTTTCCTCCCTCAAAAAGAGAAGCAGGCAGGGTTCCATAAACCTCTCCATCCGCCCTACTGCACCTGGCCCGTACCGCCGACCGTCCCTATCTCGCAAGTAAACAGCCTCCTTCCCGCCTATACTTCATATTGTGAGCCATGCTATCAACTATATGTATTGTAGCTATAGATTTTGTGTATATAGTTTTTAAGATTATAGTAAGGCTTTGTGTAGAAATTGTCAACGGTATGGCTGTTGTGGTGTACCTGATAAAGAATTGCCCAACCTGGTGACTGCCTTTCGTTGTTCAGGGAAGGAAAGATGGTTACTACAGCCTACAATAAATGCATCCCTATGCCCCGTATTCCTTGACCTTCCATCGAAAACCCGACCGCTTGGCCCGCGTATTTCTCGTCTGGGCCAGGGCCTGTTCCATGTCAAGCGGCTTGGCGCCAGGGCGGTGCAGCCTCCCAGACACCTGTCTTGAAGAGACTTTCCCAGGAAGGCGCCTCATGACGACTCGCTTGCCATATCGAGAAAGGGGATAAACGCGACGCTGCGGCCCCAACGGAAAGGCCGCTACTACCCCTCAAAAGCGGCTGGTATCACCTGGGTCAATGTGGTGGCTATGAGATTGCGCCCGGCCTCAAAGTGACCGGGCTTCAGACTCTCAAGGCAAAGTTCGTCCCATGTCAGGTGAAGAAGAAGAGGTTTAGGGGGAATAAAGGTCCCCTGGCCCAGGCTGGTTTGTAGTATGATGTTAGCCCATAGATCCGTCGCGCCCGGAAATGGTGGAATGAAAGTACCTGCCGCAATCGATTGTTCTGTAGCCTGAGCGATCTGCTGCTTTAAAGACGGGAAGCCTGCTTTACCACAGAAGATGTAATCTGCATAGATGGGCCTCTTGTCGTCAGCGGAATAAAGGATGTCATAACTCTCCCCCGATCCCACTAAAGTGGTGAAGTTCATCTCACCGGCTGTCCGTGGGTTGGCATCCTTGCCGACTATCATACCATGCCAGCCGTGAACATGGAACGGTACCGGTTGATAGCCGATGTTTATCATGCGTAGCAGGAATTTGTCAGGTGGTCTACGAGTAGCGGGATCCCCTGTTGATACCTTTACATAGCTTTCATATCCGTCTGGAATGCTATACCCGAAGTCGGGCTCTAGCGATGTGGGCAGAGTCGTTGGCAGCGGGGTGTCCGGAAAGGCACGCCCGTTGTTGCCGGACCTGTAGGCACGCCGGAGGGTATCGGTTGGACCTTGAACAGGCCGCCGACGAAGCCGAAAACATATATTCGCTTACGCGGCTCGGTCCCTGTGGGACCCGTTGGGAGATTGATGAAACCATCTGTGGCAAAGAGGTTATAGAATAGCCTCTTAGACAAGGGTTTCACCCCCTTTGTAGTCTATTGGCCAAATGATCACGCCTTACTCTCCAATTTACATATGAAGACTATATCTCATCGGTGCTGCCTTTTATACTAAGTAACCAGGGCGTCAGCACTGCACTTCGCGGGAGGATCTTGACAGATCCAGAGAAGCCCTGGTAGTTGGTGAACCTTTCACGGCAAAGTCCTTGATTCTGAAGCCTCATTCAGAAGGGACAGCCCATACGGGTGGACTGCCCCAAATACCACGCATCCAAAGGTGTATCTGACCTGTCAGGCAATGGTCAACCCCATTCATTGGTGGTAAGGACCATCGGCATAAAACTCGTTACCTAAAGCAAAAGGTAGGGCGTTGCCGCTATGTTGTCTCAATGGGCGTCTCCGCCCCACCTATATGCGTCTATCTGGACTACAGTCCAGCATAGACAGCCACTATGGGTCTACCTGTACCGCGCCAAATTCGACGCTGCAAACTCTGTTAAGTGGGATGATAATTGCCCGGACAACTTCCTTTTCTACCAATTCCCCGCCACTTATTGTCTTCACCAAGATGCATCCATTATTAAAGCCTACCAAGATCAGAAGCCCATCAACTATCGTCAGGATCCTTGCGTTCAGGGCTTTCTTGCAGCAATCGTCACATTCAAATTCGACGGCAACGCACTGATCGAAGGGATCACCGAAGGCCTCAATACACTCGAGTTCCTTGATTGCCCTGAGTAACGGTTCGGTGAAGACTCCGGTGTTTCCTACTTCTACCTCTTCCATTGTATAAATCCCCCTCTATTCTCGACCACGCCGCTGGGATTGGTCGATGCGACAGTTACAGAGCTAGCAGGACTCTGCGTTAATAGAATATGTGTAGAGTCTGAGATATGTTACCTGTCTGAGCTTGCCCACGAGCTCCTGCACCGGGGCCCTGAGAGCGGCGGCCTCAGCAGGGAACAGAAGAGATAGAGGCCGAGACGGTAGCGTTCGTTGTATGCTCGCACTTCGGAATAAATAAGGTGGACCCCAATATCAATACTCAATGCCCCGTCGAGCCTCTATCCCCCTATCCATAGGATGTTTTATGGGAACCATTTCAGTAACAAGATCCGCAAGCTCAATTATCGCTGGAGGCATATTCCGCCCTGTTAGCACCACCTCGACTTTAGGGGGCTTTTGGGCCAGCAGCGTCATCACATCCTCGAGCCCGACAAGGCCAAGATTCACCGCATGACTTATTTCATCCAGGACGATGAGATCATACGAATGAGATGCAAAATCCATACCGGCAGCTGCGAGGCCACTGCGGGCAAGTGCCTTCTCTTCCTCGTCCGGCTGTCTTCCTATTATGAATCTCCCGCTCCCAAATTGGCTCACTACGAGGTTCGGCTGTAAAGGCTCAACGGCTCTTATCTCGCCGGTCGCCTTGCCTCCTTTCAAAAACTGGATGAAATGGGTCTTGAGGCCCCACCCTGCCGCTCGGAGCGCAAGGCCCAATGCAGCCGTGGTCTTGCCCTTTCCATCCCCGGTATAAACCTGAATCAGGCCGCGTTTGAGATGCTCCGCCATGATCCTGTTCTCCTTTCGGGATAGTCCTAATGCCAGCCGCCAATGCCCTTCGTCCCCGTGAGAGCGTGGAGAGTCCTTCGCCCGCCCGGCGATTTTTCATATGAGGAACCTGCCGGGAGACCGCACGAGATAAACATGGCAGGCGGCGCTATCTTTCGATGTCGAATTTGGCTATTTGCAGTGTCATCCTACTCATTAGTTTAGCAGATGCTCCCAGTACTCACAAGGAGCCCTAGCGGGCGATGCCAGATCTTAACAAGAAAGCCGAGTAGGGGGCAATGATCCACCCTACCCGGCACCGTTGGGATATCTAGAGCGATATGTGGCGCCAATTAGGCACCTTATTGCCTTTCGATCTGCAATCTATACATTTATATGCACTATCGGAAAGCGACCCTTATAAGCCACCAGAGCACTCCTGCCAAGCCCACCAATATGGATGACAAGAAGAGGATCGTTCCCCAATCCGGGGCTCCCTCATTGGAGTGTGAAGAATTCTCCCCGGACCGTGAGGAATTCTGCGCTGATCGTGAAAGATCTTCCGCGCGGGTTCTATTTTCCCGACGGTCTTTGTTAGCCATTGTATAAACCCCCTATAGAGTTGATGGAATATCATCGATGAATTACCGGCAACAGGGGGTTTATATTTGCTCTGGTTGAAATACGAATCAAGGAAATACATGGCAGTTGTCAAGATATAGGGACCCGACCTTGAGCAAAGGTGGATCTCATGATGGTCCTCGCCGGACACCATGCACAGGGCCAGAAGGCCTGCATGTTCATTGAATAGGGCCCACCTCCATGTGGGATTTTGATTCCTGGATAGGGCTGGGCTATCGGCAAGAGGCATGTCCTCGAGATAAGCTAATGAGTAAGGTGAGTGAATGATATCTCGATTGAGATAGGAAGAACCTATAGTCAACTGAAGGGAGCATAAAGCGACAATCGATAAGATAAGAGCAATGCCCCTTGTGGGGTTGGCAGGAGATACTGGCAGCACTCTCATTTGTCCCTCTTTCCGTTCACATCCACCTGACCTGGCATACCAGCTCCAATAAATGCAGGGGAGCCACCTGTCCAACATGTGATATTCCATAATCAAGGCGCCGTCGAATCCCAGACCTCTCTCAGGAAATCAATAGCCTTTTCCGTTTCACCCTCGAAATCAACCAGCCTGCATTCTATGGACACCCGCTCTCCATAGCCTATGGATCTAAGCTTGCTGAAAAAGCCCTTGTAATCGTATGAACCGCTTCCTGGATACAGACGTCCGGTGTCAGCCACATGTACATGTGCCAGGAGTCCTTTGGCAGCCTCCAGAACGCTGAATCTTTCTTTTTCTTCTTCCATATGATAGAAATCAGCAAGCACTTTGACTTCAGGTCGATTGACTCTTATCGCAAGCTCAACAGCCTCTAGGACCCCATTTATGATGTTTGATTCTCTTCTATTAAGCGGCTCGATAGCCAGGACAATCCCGTGAGTGGCAGCTATATCGCCCGCCATGTTGAGAAAGTGGACAAGCTGTTCTTCCGCACGTTCCCGGCTGAAATCCTCAGGGACCCGCCTCGCCCCTCCGCTTCCAAACACGATGCGCTCGCCACCCATCTCGCCAACTCGACGGATTGCGCGTTCTAGATATTCTCTGATGCTTTCTTCGTTCACTTCTGGCCCGACCAGCCTGATGGACGGGGGGATGAAGCCATTGAAAGCCTCAGGGACAAGCCCGGCCTCATGGACGACTTCCTTGAGTTTCTGGTATTCATCGTCGGAAATGGGACCGGCAACAGTCCCGACGCTAAACTCCACGAAGTCATAACCCACCCTCTTGAGATGAAGAATCCGCCTTCTGAGTCGGTCAAGCTGCTCCTCAAAAGAGAATTCCGGCGCCTGCCCCGCCTCCTTCGGTTCTCGCTGAGCTCTCGACGCATATGGCCCCAGATTCACGCAGCACCCGAATCTCACGGCCATCCTGCCTCCTCCCTTTCTGGGAAAGGCTCGCTCATATAGCAGCGGCTTTCCCCTATTCCGCCCAGGAAAGCTCTATTTCCCTTCCCGTTCTGGCCGATTCATAGATGGCGAGGATTATCCTTACTGCATCCCTACCCTCTTCGCCCATTATCATAGGCCTTCTGCCTTCTCGAATAGCATTCACCATATCTTGAATCTGGATAAAATGCAGGTTGCTCCCGATTCCTCCTGGGTCGGCACTCCCAGAGGCTCCACCACCTGTGCCATATTGTGAGAGCACTTCCTGCTCTTCCTCCTTTTCCCTTTCGCCCTTGATCCTCCAAGTCACTATTCTATTGTTCGTCATATAGATACTGCCATTTTCACCATGGATCTGGACAGTGGTATCAAGCCCTGGGTATGCGCATGTGGTGCCTATTATTGTTCCCACTGCACCGTTCTTGAAAGTCACCAGGGCCACGCCAAGGTCCTCGGTCTCGATCTTATGCGCGAAGATGCCGGTCTTGGCGAAGACAGATTTCACTGGCCCCATGAACCACTGAAAGAGATCTATGGTGTGGATGGACTGATTCATGAGAGATCCGCCGCCATCCATTGCCCATGTCCCGCGCCAGCCACCGGCATCGTAATACTCTTGGGTCCTGTACCACTTAACCTGCGCATTGCCTGTAATCAACCGGCCCAAACGCCCAGAGGCCACTGTCTCTCTGATCTTCCGATTTGCCGGCGCCATCCTGTTCTGGAATACAGCGCCCAACATCACACCATTCTCTCTGCATGCCCTTATCATGGCGTCGATCCTTTCAAGCTTGATATCGAGAGGCTTTTCGCAGAAAACATGCTTCCCGGCGCTAGCGACATCTATGGCTATATCAGCATGCATTCCGCTTGGCGTGCACACACTCACCACATCTATGTCGTCCCGCTCAAGCATTTTCTTATAGTCAGTATAGGCCTCGCAACCAAGTTCTTCCGCCACAGAATGAAGACGTGCCTCGTCGATATCACATACAGCTACTAATTTACAGTTCTCAGCCTGCGACGCACACTTCGCATGCAGTTTACCGATTCCCAATCCTATGACAGCATAGCCCACTGTATCAGGCTTCACTCTCGCCATCTTCCGATCACCCCTAAAGATATAGATAGTCTTCCATCGGATGAATGAATGTCGTTGGATACTGGGATCGTGGGGCTTGACATGAATCGCCGAACCCCTCGCAATAGAAGCGAGGGGTCCCATACAGATCTTTTCCCAGCAGACCTATTTCCCCATTGCCCTCAGCCTATCCAGGCATACCTTCACCGCTTCGAGCGGCGGATAAAGGTCGCTCTCGTATTCCACAATATACCATTCCGTATTACCTTGTGTTTCACATAGATGGAAGATTTCGCTCCATGGTACGTCATCCTCGCCGATCATGGTGCGATAACCATTCCGCGGATCGTCCTTTCCGAGTCGCTTGGAATAGGGTTTGAGATGCACGGTCCTTCCTCGGCCAGGATATCGCTTCAAGATCGCCACCAGGTCAGCGCCGCCATATAGCGCATTCCCCATGTCAAGCTGCATTATGACATCCTTCTTGGTGTTGGAAAAGAAAGTATCCCATGGCTCTTCACCATCGAGGGGCTGGAATTCAACATAATGATTGTGATACCCGGTGAACATCCCATGCGGAGCCAGTTTATCAGCCAGACGATTGAAAAAGTCGGCGAGTTTGAGCCAATCAGTGCGCGAGGTGCGTAGGTTTTCCGGAATTCCTGGGATAATGATGAAGCGATTACCTAGTTTTTTGTTGAATGCAATGGTCTCCTCGAGTTTAACGTCCTGGACCAATTCAAACGGGGTGTGCCAACCGCAGCATGTCAAACCCAATTCGTCCAACAGGGCCCTTAGTTCTTCCGCAGGATGCTTTGGATAGCCGGCGAATTCTACGCCTTCGTAACCCATGTCCGCTACAGCCTTCAAGGTGCCTCTCAGATCCTTCTCCAAGTCATGCCGGACAGAGTATAGTTCCAGACCGATCGGTATCCTTGCCATCTGCCATTCCTCCTTACCAGACTTCCGGCGATCACCCATGCATGCCGGATTTTCATCCCCCGCATCTCGCCGCATCTCGCCTATTCTCCCGTATCTCGCCTATTTCTTCATTGCCTCATCAAATGCCATCCTTGAAGGTGTGAAGCAGAGCTTCTTCACGAATTCCAGCGCTTCCTTTGCTCCAAACTCACGGTCCATGCCGCTGTCTTCCCATTCCACAGAAAGGGGCCCACTGTAATCCATGGCATTGAGCTCACGGATTACCTCCTCGAAGTTGACATTGCCATGCCCGAGGGAGCGGAAATTCCATCCTCTGCGATTATCACCAAACGGCAAGTGCGAACCAAGTATACCTGCCCTTCCGTCCAAAGTAATTGCAACGTCTTTCATGTGCACGTGATAGACACGATCCCTAAACTCTCGCAAGAAGAGGTGTGGGGTGACTCCCTGCCAGAGGAGATGGCTTGGATCGAAGTTGAGTCCCAGTGTTGGTCGATGATTGAAAACCTCAAAGAGGCGCTGCGTGGTATAGAAGTCATAAGCAATCTCTGTGGGGTGCACTTCGAGGGCGAACTTGATTCCATTGCGATCGAATTCATCCAGGATGGGAGTCCAAAGCTCAAAGATTTCCTGGTAAGCTGCCTCGATCATCTCGTCTGGGGTCTGCGGAAATGAGTAGAAGAATTTCCAAATTGGAGAGCCTGTGAATCCAGTGACCACATAACACCCCATGTTCTTGGCGGCTCGCGCCGTATACTTCATTTCCTCAATTCCCCACTCACGGATCCTAGCGGGGTCGCCTTTCACAGACGCGGGCGCAAAGTTGTCTAGACGCTTGTCATAAAGATCTCCTACGCACTGGCCGGCGAGATGCGCCCCCAGCGCCCAGCATTTTAGGTTATATTTGCTCAAGATGGCCTTTCTCTCGGCCACATAATCGGGATCCTCTGCTGCTTTCCTTACATCCATATGATCTCCCCAGCAGGCGATTTCCAGGCCATCATATCCCATCTCGCTCGCCTTTTTGCATATCTCCTCGAAGGTCAAATCCGCCCACTGCCCGGTAAACAAAGTTATGGGTCTCATCTGCTACACACCTCCCGAAATTGCCGGCTACAAGCCCATATAGTCTACCTTCGTCATTTTTTGGCCTGGCCAGCTGCCATCATAGCTGACGGCTCCGCCAGCACCTACATATAGTCTATCCTCGCCATTTTCTAGCCGCCCAGCCACGGCTAATGGCTAGTTGATCCATTGCTGATCTAACGGAGAGAAACCCAAATAGAACCCTTATGAGAACTTTCCACGCTCTTGTTGATAAATCTCACGCCATCTACACCGGCTTCAACACTCGGGAAATCAAGATCCTCAGCTGTGAGATCCTGCCCAGCCTTCTTCTTCAGCAAAGCTCCGGCAAAAGCTGAATAGATATTGGAAAAGGCTTCATAATAGCCCTCCGGATGTCCTGGAGGTATACGCGAGAATTTCGCAGCCTGCGGATATATGTAGCCAGTCCCCCTAGAAAGAATCTGGACAGGCTGACCAAGATAGGCGACCTTCAGGTAGTTAGGATTTTCTTGCTCCCATTCGATCGATCCCTTTGTGCCGACGATACGGACTCTGAGCCCATTGTCATGCCCGATTGCAACCTGGGAACACCAGTAAACGCCGGTGGCGCCGTTATTATATTTCACCAGGATCTCGGCGTTGTCATCGAGCTTCCTTCCCTCACCGAAGATGTCGAGGTTCGCACAGAGGGAATCTATCTTCAGCCCGGTTATATAGGCGACCGTATTCTCAATATGACTGCCGATATCTCCCACGCAGTTGGAAGCACCGGATTGCTTGGGATCCGTCCGCCATGCCGCCTGCTTGTTCCCTTCTTTTTCGGTGGGAGTGGCAAGCCAATCCTGGAGATATTCACCCATAACTACCCGGATCTCTCCAATGTCGCCCCGGCGGATCATTTCTCGGGCATGCTTCACCATAGGGTAACCGGAATATGTATATGTCACACAGAAAAGAAGGCCCTTCTCTTTTGCGATCTTGGCTAACTCCTCAGCTTCTTCCACTGTAACAGTGAGTGGTTTGTCGCACACTACATTGATCCCATTGGTCAAGAATGCCTTTGCAACCGCATAGTGGACATTATTCGGGGTAACAATTGAGACGAAATCGATCTTGTCCTCTCGCGCGCCTTCTTTTTTGGCCATCTCTTCAAAATCCCTGTACAGTCGCCCGGGATCCAAACCGAGACTCCTGCCAGTGCTCAGAGTGTTTTCGTAACTCCTTGAAAACACTCCGGCTACTAACTGCGCCTTTCCATCGAAGCTTGCAGCTCTCCTGTGCACATCGCCGATGAAGGCGCCCGGACCGCCCCCAACCATTCCGTATAGGAGTTTGCCACCTTCAGACCCTGTCGCTTTCCCTTCGATCACAATATCACTCCCCTTCAAGGCTTTTGGTGACTTCCTTTGGTACGATAGCATGCTGACGGACACGGCAGGCACACTGCCGGGCATGACGGCCCGCCATAATACCCGCAAGATCGTCAGCCTCCGACAGCAGCCCATCAGCTTTTACTGTCCCTGGATCAAGGCAAAGATATCCAGGGGCAAATCATCCTTCCAAAAGATTAATAATTCGCCCTGAATATCCCTTCCCCTCCTAAGCGGCTCCTCAATAAAATGATTTTTCTACTGGCCACCGGGCAGTCTCTCAGCAATAGAATGTTGCTTCCAGCATCTCACAGAGACAATGATATACCTTCACATGCTGCTCCTGGACGCGATCCGTGCGGTTTTCCGGAACGCAAATGGCGAGATCAGCCACCTCGGCAAGGGGCCCTCCTGAAGCGCCGGTGAGCGCTATAGTGGTAAGTCCTTTGGCCTTTGCCGCGGTCACAGCATAGCGCACATTCTGGGCTCTGCCGCTCGTGCTGATACCGATGAGAATATCCCCGGGCTTTCCGAGAGCCCAGACTTCCTGCGCATAAGCCATATGCGGACATGGATTATCATTATCTACCGCGCTCGAGAGTGCGGGATTTGCTCCAAGAACCACCGCCCTGAAGCCGCCTTCGAGGTGTTCTGCGACCTCCGCGCCGCCGGGCAATCCGGCGAACCTGGCTTTATCCTTCTCATCCAAGGGTCTTTTCCTGGTGTACGATTTCAGAAGCTCGCCGGATATATGAAGCGCGTCGGCCATGCTCCCACCATTTCCACATATATAGATACATCCCCCGACTTCCACGCACCTCGCCATAGCGCGGTATACCCTGGCAAGCTCCGGCTCGAGACCTGACATCTCAGGATTGCGCTCGAGGAAGCCCCTTAACACTGAACCCGCGGCTTCAGGGAGATCCAACCCCCCCTGGCTCCCGGTTGGATGGCCGGTCTCCCTCCCCCTGAGAGGCTGGTCTATCTTTTGCTGCCCCAAGAGCCCTACGATCATATGGTAGAGGTTGGGGATGGTCTTGACATGGTCACCTGTAATATGGTAGCCTTGTCCGCCAAGTGATACAGGTCGATTGACGATATTTTTCCTGGGCCTGTAGTAATAATGAGGATGATCCTTGCCTACCGGTGAATGATAATCTCCAAGAGCTATAAGGTCGAAGTTAGCGGTAGTGAATGCCTCAACCTTATACCCAAGATTCCTGGTTATGGATAGAGCCTTTAGAAATACCTCAGGACCTGTTACGGCAGAACCGAAATTCAAGAAGACTCCATTATGTAGCTGAGATACTGAATAACAGAAGATCTTGAAGTCCTGCCCGGTTGCCCATCCTGCCACCCCGAAATTCGCCTTGGGATGCTGGTCTATGATATCAGTGCCCATCGTCTTATGGACTGTAAACGGAACCCCAAGTCGAAAGGCCCTATAGGCCACACTTACGTCGCGATGAGGGAAGATCTCGGGGTGTTCACTCATAAAGCGGCCGATGGACTCTCCATAGCCCAGACCATCTCTGACTCCCTGTTTGAGAGCCTGGTGAATGAATGCCCCAGTCTCCTCAGCCATCCCGAAGGTCCCATCCTCGATGCTAGTGGCTACATCCTCACTAGTCTCGCCTATCATGGCCAGTTCAAAATCATGAATCGAGCCCGCCCCATTGGTGGCCACATGGGTTACGATTCCACGTTCAATGAGATCTATGAGAATGAGGGAAAGGCCAGACTTGATGACATGCGCGCCCATCATCCAGATAACAGGCCGTCCCTTCTTTCGAGCCGATGCCACCCATCCTGCCACCTCATGGAGCTCAAGATTATCAAATGCCGGAGGCGGGGACTCAGGCCGGATAAGGTCACTGAGTTTCACCAGATTCTTGCGTTCCACAATAGGATAAGTTTTCACCTTGCCAAGATCTATCATAGGATAAGGCATTCTATCACCATCTTTCAACTATGTGGATGTCCATATCTTCATTTATGTGGATGCCCCTGTCTTCATTCAGGAGAATCAATGACTCCCGGTCAGGAGATCGACCAGTTCTTTATGATGCGAAAAATCAGATATCATAAGGTCCGCCCCTGCTTCGAGCAACCGCTGCCTCTTTCTGGGGTTGAGCCCATGTCGTTTCACCTCATCAGATGCAACTCCCAATGCTATAGCGCCCCGCTCTTTAGCGTTCCTGATCTCTACCGGACCATCCCCAACCACAAGGAGTGACTCCCCGCTGAGCCCATATTCATCCAAGATTCTCTGAATGATACGCTCCTTGGTATGCTCTTCAGTATCATCAAGTGCCCCATATATCCTTGGTCCGAAGTACTCAGTAATCTGCAAGGCAGAGGCTTCTTCCATCACATACTCATGATCCGTGCCACTTGCCAGATATAACGTAACCCCATGTTCAAAAAGGCTCGCGACGAACGCCCTCGCCCCCATGATCATTAGATCATCAATGGAAGACTCTCCCTGTCCCAACTTCGCGAGCCTCTCTCGAACAGGCTTGAGAAGGCGTTCATTGTAGATCTTCTTATATGCTTTCGCGGTCTCAGGATGGCGTGATAGCCCGTGCCTTCGCACGGCATCTTCCAACCATTTCATCTGATATATGGTAAGGATCCCTGTAGATCTATCTACATATTCCTCAACCTCTTTAATCAGCTCTGGATCGGGCGGGTTCCCATCACAGATCATCTCCACCATTAGAGGTATCATGACATTCTCCCATCCCTGCCTGATAACGGAGATCGTCCCGTCAAAATCGAAAAGAGCATGTCTGATATTGCCGAGTTTGATATCCTGATTGATTATCTCTAGCCATGGATAATCTTTATCGCACATGTGGTTCATCCCAGACCTCCGCTTTCCATTCAGATCTTATGGAATCATATCTCGCTAATATCTCCTCAGGGCTCGCGGTCCCAGTGGTATTCAATTTCTTGACTGTCACCGAAGAGGCCAGATTGGCTATCATGCCCGCTTCCCATGGTGAAGCCCCTCCCGCAAGAGACGCGCACAACGCTGAGAGGAAAGTATCCCCAGCCCCGACAATGTCGACGGGAGGTTCAACAGCTACCCCAGGCAATAAGTAGAAGATAGAATCCTCTATCAAGAGAGCGCCATTTTCACCAAGTGTAACAAAAACGGGCTTTGAAGTCCTCTCGTGCAGCCTTGCTGCTGCCTGTCGCATGGTCGGAATATCAGCCGAATTCGATCCCATGCCGCATGCCTTCAGGGCTTCAAGTTCATTGGGCTTTACGATCATATTAGAAAAATCGCCCACATTTTTGCGAGAATCTACAACAAAGAGCTTTTCCGGATACCTTCTCGAAAGCTCCGTGAGCATCGCGCGCACATTGGGGGTTATCACTCCTGGAGTCACCTGGTCAGCTATAGCTATAACGTCTGCCTCGGGAATGCAATCCCCTATGCTTTTTAGCAGGGCTTCCTCATCTTCTTTTGAAAGCGGAACAGGCCCAAAATCAAGACGAGAATCTTCCTGAATCGAGGCATATCCCTGGAGCATAGGTTTTATGTAGGCAGGTGTGACCTTGCCGGGAAGGCTCAGGCTAAAATCAAGGCATATGCCCTGATCTAGTAGCGCCTTTCTTAAAAGCTCGCCCCGCCAATCAAGTCCGAATACTGTGATTCCCAGCACGGTTCGGAGACCGAGGGCCGTGAGATTCAAGGCGACATTGCCAGCCCCCCCGGGGGAATAAACCTCCTTTACTATCGGCAACGGAAAACGCGGGGTTTCTCGTGAAAGCTCAGATTTCGTCATATCTGCATACCAGTATGCATCGAGACAAAAATCGCCTATAACAGCCACCCGTTTAGCTTTGCATCGATGGAGTATTTCCGTTAGTCGATCGCGAGTCAGAGTTAACTTTCTTCTGTCTGCTATTGATGTATCCATATAATTGAGGAATCTCCATGGCACTCCCTTCTCAAACAAATCCAGATCGGATCTGGCGAGGATATATTCAATCAACGGTCTCATAAGGGGAGGAACTCTCCAGCTGATACCCCGTTAAAATTCTCTAACACCTGATATACCTATACCACACAGTTTTCCATTTTCCTTTATCGGCAAGGTGGAAAAAAGCGTCCAATGCCCTTCTCCCAAAGTAAAGGCGGGAAAGGCCATATAATCCCCTTCTGCAAGAATTTGATATGCTGAAAATAAAGGAGGCCCTCTCGGATCATAATGAATAGTGTTCGTGGCCCGATGAACAATATGTGCAATCAGGCCTGGAAGACACAACGAGCCAAGTGAGCCTCCTGCCGGAACAGAATGTTCCATCATAGTTCCGGCCTCATCAATTCAATTGTGATCACCCACATACAAGATATGATAATCTAACGCATCGCGGCTTTGGTGAGGAAAGCAATAATGGCAGCTGAGCCAATGATAGTAAAAAATATGATCCTGTTGGCGCGACTCTGAAACTGCCTATTATACTGAAAACGCAATGAAGGCTCAGAATGCCTGATCCTTTCCCTCCTTCTGCTAATCATAGCTCTTCCCCCTTCAAAGGGTCACTTTGAGACCCTTCCCCCACACGGCGCTGATTGCAGAACTATAGGATCATCTGTGGCATCTCGGAGTGTAGAAATGAGAAATTGCAGGATCACTCATGGGACATGAATACTGGATCTCGTCCTGCCGAGATCTATTCCAAATGGCAGACAATTACACCAGGCGGCCTGACATCCCCCCTTCTCGTGACAAAGGTTTTGTGGTATGCTAACTTGATGATGCCCCCACGAATTATTCTATTGGACATTGTCAGCCAGATTCCTGCAGTGACGGGATTATTTTGTTGACTCCCTGAAGGCGCGTTGGCAAATGAAGGGCTAGGGCATAATAGGCATAGAGGCCATAATGGCAAGGGGCAGGAATGGTTTCCTCTGTGGAGAATCCATGTACCTTGGGACATGCCTCTTTAGTTATGTGATGCAATGTAGATGGTCTGCTATGGCCATGCCTCCAGGGAGTACCATGCGAAAGGAGTTAAGCCGCCCATGGCGTCAAAACCCACCTTAGTATCAAGGCCGCATACGCATATATCGATGGCGCGACCGTACCATAGTAAAGAAATTGAAGATGCTGTAATCTCCGTCATTCGTTCGCAGCGACTTGTCTGCGGACCGGTCGTAGCGAGTTTTGAAAACGAACTCGCAAGCTATCTCGGAGCGAATCATGTGGTCGCGGTAAGCAGCGGCACAGCCGCGTTGCACCTTGCATTTATGGCATATGACCTGAAACCAGGCGACGAAGTCATCACAACCGCCTTTAGTTTCGCTTCCAGCACAAACGCGATCCTCTATTGTGGAGCAAAACCGGTGTTTGCAGACATTGACCCAAGGACCTATAACATCTCCCCTGCCTCAATCGAGGCTCTCGTCACATCAAGGACTGTTGGCATAGAGCCAGTTCACCTCTACGGCCAGCCTGCGGAAATGGATGAAATCAGGAGGATCGCCTCGAAATATGGCCTATGGATCGTGGAAGATGCGGCCCAGGCCATAGGGGCTCAATACAAAGGGGAAAAAATAGGAGGGTCCAGATCCGGCACCGCAGCGTGTTTCAGCACTTACTGCACAAAGAATCTTCATACAATGGAGGGGGGGTTTATCGCGGTCGAAAATGATAGGATGGCAGAGCGTCTTAAAATGATCAGGAATATCGGCCAGAATGGAAAATACAATCATGTGCACTTTGGGTTCAACTACCGCATGACGGAGGTTCAGGCCGCAATTGGCAGGGCGCAGATCCCTATTCTGGACAAGCTCACAGCAAAACGACAGGAGAATGCATCTCGTCTCACGAGGATGCTCCAGGGACTGCCAGGGCTAGTAACTCCTTATTCTCCACCTTATGTGAAGCATGTATATCACCAGTATACCATACTGGTAGATCCTGACGAGGCGGGGTTCACACGGGACGACCTATCAAGAGAGCTGGCGGCTGCAGGAATCGAAACGTCAGTCCATTACCCGACTCCCATATACCTGCAGCCTTATTTCAAACAGGCTGTCTCAGGTATTCTTGGCCAGGAGCATCTCGATGACTATAGAAAAGGGGTCTGCCCGGTCACCGAGAAAGTCTCGAACATGATTCTTTCTCTTCCTGTGCATCCGGGCCTTTCAAGAAGTGACATCGAATATATTGGGGAAGCTATTATAAAGTGCTTTTCAGAGCACGGAAAGAATATCGAAGGGTTTCAATACGCCATGTCGAATAGAAAGGCTTTAGACTCCTTCTAATATCCATATGCCAGGTTTTGGGAGATCTTTCAGGGCACTTTAGCCATCACTCGCTGAAAGGGGGGCTGGGTTCAATAGGGAGACGGGTGACTGGAGCCCCTGGATCTTGTTTTCTTGCCTGGTTTCATCGATGAGGAGGTAAGAAGTGTAATGGCGCACGGTAACGCCGTAGCAGCGAAAAAAGAGGATTTCCTCGAGAGCCTTTTTCACCTTAGAGAGAATAAGACTACTGTTCGAACAGAGGTTATCGCAGGACTCACTACCTTCATGACGATGGCATACATCATCATAGTCAATCCCAACATCCTCAGCAAGGCAGGGATGGACATTGGCGCAGTCACTGTGGCCACATGTCTTGGCGCGGCCCTGGGGACCTTTGTCATGGCGCTCTATGCCAACTACCCCTTTGCCATGGCTCCAGGCATGGGGCTCAACGCCTTTTTTGCATTTACAGTTTGCCTTGGCATGGGCATAAGCTGGCAAGTCGCATTAGGCATCGCCTTCATAGATGGAGTAATCTGCTTGCTGCTGACCTTGACCAGGGCTCGACAGGCCATAATAAATAGCGTCCCAATGACACTGAAGCTCGCTACGGGAGTTGGAATAGGACTATTTATCGCATTCATTGGCCTCCAGGAGGCGGGCATCGTGGTAAAAAATGACGCAACCCTGGTATCACTTGGCAAAATAAGCTCTCCCAACGTGTTGCTTGCGCTATTTGGGCTTGCGGTAATAGGGCTCCTGCTTTCAAGAAAGGTCAAAGGCGCGCTTCTGCTTGGCATCATGATCACAAGTGTGGTCGCCATGATAGTCGGCCTTACCCCGTTTCCTCGCAGCATAAAAGATATCATCGGAGCGCCGCCGAGTCTTGCTCCAACATTCCTGAAAATGGACGTCCTGGGCGCCCTCAACATAGGCCTGATTGCCATCATTTTCACATTTACTTTCGTGGACCTGTTTGACACCGTCGGCACTCTTATAGGGGTGTCCACAAAAGCCGGATTCTTAGATAAAGACGGTCAACTCCCGAGATCCGGACAGGCCCTGATATCAGATTCAATAGGTTCGGTTGGCGGGGCTCTCTTTGGCACCAGCACTGTTACAACCTATATCGAAAGCGCGGCAGGCGTGGCCGAGGGCGGCAGGACAGGCCTTACAGCGGCTGTGGTCGCTGTGCTTTTCCTTCTTTCCCTGTTCTTCGCGCCGCTTGTGAAGCTCATCCCCTCTGCGGCCACCGCTCCGGCGCTGATCATAGTGGGGCTATTCATGATGGAGCCGGTGCTAAAGCTTAACCTCTCCGACTACACAGAAGCGATACCGGCGTTCCTGACCATAATCATGATGCCTCTTGCCTACAGCATAGCGGAAGGACTTGTTTTCGGAGTCCTCTCCTATGTGATCATCAAGACGTTGGCAGGCAAGATGAAAGATGTAAGCCTCACCATGTGGATTCTTGCCATTCTCTTCGTCATAAGGTTCATCATCATGCGTTAGAAGAAACTGGTGCAGAGGGGACAACAGAAAGATATAAGATGGCTACCTGATCGTTTTACTTCAGGTAGCCATCTCGATTATTCCCACTCGATGGTCGCAGGAGGTTTTGAGCTCACGTCATATACCACACGGTTGACATGGGGAACTTCGCTGATTATACGACTTGAGATGCGCTCGATGAGGTCATACGGCAGCCTCGCCCAGTCGGCGGTCATGCCATCCTCACTGGTGATGGCACGGATGACGATGGGATAGGCATAAGTCCGCTGGTCCCCCATGACGCCGACGCTCCGTATGGCGGGAAGGACCGCGAATGATTGCCATAGATCACGGTATAGTCCAGCCTTCCTTATCTCCTCTTCTACTATTGCGTCGGCTTCCCTCAGTATATTGAGTCGCGAGCGAGTCACAGGCCCGATGATCCTTACTGCAAGCCCCGGGCCCGGAAATGGATGACGCCACACCATCTCCTCCGGCAAGCCTATCTCGAGGGCAGCCCTTCGAACCTCGTCCTTGAACATATATCTCAGTGGCTCTACAAGTTTGAGATTCATTCTCTCCGGCAACCCGCCCACATTGTGATGGCTCTTTATGCGGGCCGCCGGACCTGTATCAGTAGCGGTGCTCTCAATGACATCAGGATATAGCGTGCCCTGGACCAGGAACTCTACATCGCCGAGCCGCCCTGATTCCTCCTCGAAGATGCGGATGAACTCATGACCAATGCGCCGACGCTTCTCCTCAGGGTCCCTTACCCCCTTGAGAGCCGAGAGGAAGCGCGCCTCTGCATCCACATATATCACGTTGAGCTTGAAATGATCTCGTAATCTAGATAGAACTAGCTCAGGTTCCCCCTTCCGCAGGAGTCCGTTATTTACGAAAATGCCTGTCAGCCTATCTTTGATGGCCTTATGAACGAGAAGCGCCGCAACTGACGAGTCCACGCCTCCTGACAGGGCCACAACCGCCCTGCCATTCCCTATCTGCTCCCTGATCCTTTTCACAGACTCATCCACAAATGCCGCAGGAGTCCAGGTGGGGTTGATATCACAGATCTTGAAAAGGAAGTTGCGGAGAATCTCCATGCCACGTTCCGTATGCACAACTTCTGGATGGAATTGGATCCCCCATAGACAGCGCGATTTATTCCGCATGGCGGCCGCAGGGGTATTATCCGTATGAGCCAAGATCTCGAACCCCGGAGGTAGTGTCATAACCGAATCCCCATGGCTCATCCAGCATATTGTCGAAGGAGATTCACCATTCTCGGGGGCAAAGCCGGCAAAGAGATCAGAGGCATCATCAATGTAGAGCCGCGTCTTCCCGTATTCGCGCCTGGAGGCAGGCGCAACTTTGCCGCCGGTCTCAACTGCCATGAGTTGCATCCCGTAGCAAATCCCAAGGAGCGGTATGCCGAGTTGAAAGATCCTCCCATCACACCGGAGGGCTCCTTCCTGGTAAACACTAGCCGGCCCGCCTGATAGTATGATACCCTTAGGATGCCTGCGTTCTATCTCTTCAGCCGAAATCCCATGGCCTACAATCTCAGAATAGACACCGAGTTCTCGCGTTTTTCTCGCGATGAGCATGCTGTATTGGGAGCCAAAGTCGAGAATTATGACCAGATCATGATCCATGTATCGCACCAGCCTTGACTGCTATCAACAGAATAATTCAACATCAAGTATACCAGAAGCATGTCCGGATGGATAGTCATGCCACTGTGAAAGCAAAAAGCTCCCCTTGATTAACCTCTCCCCCACCCAAAAGAGAATAGTCTTCTGTGCCGATGTAGCCGGACCTCGCCGCGATCAACCTCACTATTCTCGATTACGGCGCGCGGAATTCCCTCTACCATCTCCCTTGCCAGCTCCCTGCCCACTAGCCTGGCAGCTACGGCCCAGGCTCGATCCAATCTGCAACGACGCGTACGAGCATTATGGCCATCGCTGGCGATGATCTGAACCAATCTGCTCTCGATGAGGAATTCCGCCGCCCTGCGCGCATGAGGACCGAATTCGCCTGTTATGCTCCCTGCGCTGACTTGTCCGAGAGCCCCGCTCTGGAAAAATTCATAGAATGATCCAGGATCAGACATGATCCTGGCATTCCTTTCAGGATGGGCGATGATAGGAACATATCCTGCAGAAGCTAGGCTGAAGATCACGTGCTGGCTATATATAGGGATATCTTGAAAGGGAAGCTCTATCAATACATAACGCGATGCTCCCCCGATGGTGCAATACTCACCTGACTTCAGCCTTGAAAGAAGATCTATATCAATTGCGATCTCTGCTCCCGGCAGCAGCTTGAGATAGATACCTTTTCTAGAGATCTCCCGTCCCAGATCCCTAACATGAGACTGGATCATGTCCGGCCCTATCAGGGCTCCCCCCGGGAGAATGTGAGGTGTCGCTACAACAACTTCGGTGCCTCCAGAAACGGCATCATGAGCCATGAGCGTTGAAGTCTCAATTGAATCTGCCCCATCATCGATACCTGGGAGAATATGAGTGTGTATATCAATCATCTCAATCACCGGCCATTGATATTAGGACGAACGCGTAGTTCGCGCCCCTTCATTGTTGCTGGAATAGTAGTAATAGTAATAATACCCATAAGAAGCCTCATTCTTTACGTCATTGATCACAATACCCAGGATTCTACCCCGGGAATTCTCCAATAATGTCTTGGCCCTGACAGCAGCCTCCCTGGAAGTCGCTCCGAGTTTTAGCACCAGGAGGACCCCATCAACCCTGGGGGCCAATACAGCCGCATCTGTCACTGCGATAACAGGGGGGGTATCATAGACCACAATATCGGCCTCTTGAGACAATGCTTGAATTACGGAATTCATGGCGCCCGATCCAAGAAGTTCCGCCGGGTTCGGCGGCAGGGGACCGCTGGTGAGGATACGGAGCCCACGAATCCTAGAATCCTGCAGGGCATCCACACCGTTTCCGCCCAGAAGCATGTTGGTAAGGCCGACATCATTTTTCAGGGAAAACAGGCTATGAAGCCGTGGTCGCCTCAGGTCTGCGTCCACGAGGATTACCTGCTTTCCTGACTGGGCGAAAGCAATGGAAAGATTTGCGGCTACTGTGCTTTTCCCCTCTCCGGGTCCGGTGCTCGTCAAAAGCAAGCTCTTTAGGGGCTTGTCCAAAGACGCAAATTGCAGATTCGTCCTGAGAGTCCTAAATGCCTCGGTGACCGGCGATCTGGGGTCATGATACGCAATAAGTGTTTTCTCAGGGTGTTCCTTTGTTGGCAAATCAAGTCACCACCTGAAGGTTTGCAAAAGCGCAAGAACAAATGTGAAGTCAGATGCTGGAACTCACCCCGCTGCTTGCTACTCGTTTCTTGCGGAATCGCTTCATACTTGGAATGAATCCCAGGATGGGGAGTCCAAGCGCCTTTTCAACTTCTTCCTGACTCCTAAATGAAACATCCATGAACTCTCTTATGAACGCCAGTCCCAGACCGATGAATAGGCCGAGAAAAGCAGCAACTGCCACATTAAGAAGCTTTCGTGGCCTGATTGGAATTTGAGGGACAATAGCCCGATCTAGCGGCTGGATATCCGCTACCTTCATAGCCTATCTCAATGTTTTAAAGTTAGCTCTCTCGATCTCGCCTTCTCTCCATTTTTCAATAGATTAAACCGGCGTAGTCGTCGGGGCTGTGGATATGTGGGCAACGCGAAGCGTTGTCCAAGCGGCTGT